>DAIPJJ010000082.1:7620-18709 GCA_036770325.1 Terriglobales bacterium | reverse complement strand
CGCAGTGTCGCGCACCACCAGCTTCTCCGGCGTGACAATTTCGAGTTGGAAAGAGTCGGACATCGAAACGTAGGACTTGTCCGTTAGCGTTGGCCGTTAGCTAACCCGTAGTCTGGTCCAAATGGGATTGGCTAAGAGCTAACAGCTAAAGGCTAAAAGCTTCTTATGCTGCTGCCTTCAACTTCTGCGCCGCCTCGGTGACTTCGTCAATCGTTCCCTTCATGTAGAAAGCCTGCTCAGGGATGTCGTCGTGCTTGCCTTCTACGATTTCTTTGAAGCCCTTCACTGTATCCGCAATTTTCACATAGCGACCCGGGGCCCCGGTGAACTGCTCCGCCACGTGGAACGGTTGTGAGAGGAAGCGTTGAATCTTGCGCGCACGTGCCACCGTGAGCTTCTGGTCTTCGCTGAGTTCGTCGATTCCGAGAATCGCGATGATGTCCTGCAGGTCTTTA
The DNA here is from genome assembly GCA_036770325.1 of Terriglobales bacterium. Classification (GTDB taxonomy): domain Bacteria; phylum Acidobacteriota; class Terriglobia; order Terriglobales; family Acidobacteriaceae; genus Gp1-AA145. Next base: position 18,254 of record DAIPJJ010000082.1, on the reverse strand, counting down.
TAAGTCTGCAAGGTTTTCTTAACCGCCTGCGCAACATCGTAGTGTTCCTGTCCCACTATGCGCGGATCAAGAATTCGCGAAGTCGAAGCTAGCGGATCAACAGCGGGATATATTCCAATTTCTGTTAACGCGCGCGAAAGCACCGTGGTCGCGTCGAGGTGAGCGAATGTCGTAGCGGGCGCCGGATCGGTGAGATCGTCTGCCGGCACGTAAATCGCCTGCACCGAAGTTACAGAACCTTTTTTGGTAGAAGTAATTCGCTCCTGCAACTCGCCCATTTCGGTTGCGAGATTGGGCTGGTACCCGACGGCGCTGGGCATTCGACCGAGAAGCGCGGAAACTTCAGAACCCGCCTGGGTGAAGCGGAAAATGTTGTCTACAAAGAGCAGCGTGTCCGCACCTTCCTTATCGCGGAAATACTCGGCTACAGTCAGCCCGGTTAGCGCTACTCGCAGACGCGCCCCCGGCGGCTCCGTCATCTGTCCGTAGATCAACGCGGCTTTCGACTTTTCAGGATCGCCCGGCTTAATCACGCCCGATTCAGTCATTTCCAGCCACAGATCGTTGCCTTCGCGCGTGCGCTCGCCTACCCCGGCGAATACCGAGTATCCACCGTGCTGCTTGGCGACGTTGTTGATCAGCTCCATGATGACGACAGTCTTGCCGACGCCCGCGCCGCCGAACAGTCCGATCTTTCCGCCCTTCAAGAATGGCTGAATCAGGTCGACTACTTTCACCCCGGTCTCGAACATCTCCGCGGTTGTCGCCTGCTCATCGAATGCAGGCGCGGCGCGATGAATCGGGTCGCGTTCTTTTGCCTGAATTGGGCCGAGATTGTCGACCGGCTCCCCGATGACATTCATCACGCGGCCCAGCGTTCCGTGCCCCACAGGCACAGAGATTGGCCCGCCAAGATCGATGGCCTTCATGCCGCGTACCATGCCGTCTGTGGGCTCCATGGCAATCGCGCGCACCCTGCCTTCGCCAAGGTGCTGCTGCACTTCGAGCATCACGTTAATCGGGACGGGAACGTCGAAGCCGTCGCTGACCACGCGCACAGCCTGGTAGATCGGCGGCATCGCCGACTCGGTAAATTGCACGTCCACTGCGGGACCGGTGATTTGTATTACTTGTCCAGTGTTTTCCATATAAGCTTCGAGCTACTAGCCCTTAGCTACTAGCAAACTGTGCTTGCTGGAAGCTAATGGCTAGAAGCTAGCAGCTACAATGCTGCTGCTCCACTCACAATCTCGATAATCTCCCGCGTAATCTTCGCCTGGCGCACGCGGTTCATTGACAGCGTCAGCGAATCGATCATGTCTCCTGCATTGTTCGTCGCCGATTCCATCGCGGTCATTCTGGCGGCGTGTTCTGCGGCGACAGACTCCAGCAGCGCATGAAAAATTTGGATGCCTACATACTTCGGCAGCAATGATCGAAATAACTGCCGTGGTGGCTGCTCATAAATGTAGTCGACCGGTGCGGTAGCGAACTGCGCGGCGACTCTGTCCGCCTCCGAAGTGTCTGCCTGGCGCAGTGAAACACCGGTTCCCTTTGCCGCTTCAATCGCACGCTGCTTCTCTTCGAGTTCCATTTCCCGGGACTGCGCAATTTCCGGCGCTCCGATTTGCTCGATCGGCAAAACCTGTTCCACCACCAGTCGTTGCGCAATTACAGATTTGAATTCGTTGTACACCACGTAAACCGAGTCGATTTCGGCGTGCGTATAACGTTCAATGATCTGCTCGGAAATTTCAGAAGCCAATGCGTAGTCGATCTTGTTCAAAACTCCAACATGCTCGCCGATAATTGTTGTCTGTGCAGCGGCCGTTGCATCTGCTTTCCGCGGATCGGCAGTCTTGAATCGGCGGCGCATGAAGTCACGGCCCTTGCGTCCGATCGGAAGAATCTCGATGTTCTTGCCTGACTTCGATTCCAGAAAGCGTGAAGCTGCTTTCAGAATGTTCGAATTGAACGCCCCCGCCAAGCCTTTATCGCCGGTCACTACAAGTAGCAGGACGTTTTGTTCGGGCCGCCTGACGAGCAGAGGATGTAGTGGCTCGCCAGTCTCCGCATCGTGCGTATCCGCCCGCGATACCAGCGATTTCAAGACATTCGTCAGCATCTGCGCATAAGGGCGAGCCGCGAGAGCACGGTCCTGCGCACGACGTAACCGCGCCGCAGAAACCATCTTCATGGCGCGCGTGATCTGCCGCGTATTGGTTACGCTGCGAATGCGCCGCCGAATGTCGAGAATGTTGGCCATAAACAGCTACTAGCTTTTAGCTATTAGCCTCTAGCAATCCTTCAAGCTACTGATTGCCTCATCGGTATCCTGCTTGCTAGCAGCTAGTGGCTAGAAGCTAGTAGCTACCTTGCTCCTACCGCCTGATGTTCCTGCACAAACGCTTCTTTTGCTTGCTTAATCAGCCTGGTCATCTCAGCCTTGATGCTGTCATCGAGGACTTTCTTTTCCATGATTGACCGCAGCACGCCCGGGTTCGTCGCCTCCACGTAGCGATATAGCTCGGCTTCAAAATCACGCACTTGCTCAACCGGCATGTCATCGAGCACGCCGCTGGTGCCGGCGAAAATCATGAGAATTTGCTTCGAGAACGGCAGTGGCGAATACTGCTTTTGCTTGAGTACTTCGACCAGTCGCTGACCTCGGTTAAGCTGTGCCTGCGTGGCTTTATCCAGATCGCTGCCGAACTGCGCAAACGCAGCCAGTTCGCGGTATTGCGCCAGTTCCAGCTTCAGACTGCCTGCCACCTGACGCATGGCCTTGATCTGTGCCGAACCGCCCACGCGGCTTACAGAGAGTCCGACGTTCACAGCCGGCCGCACACCCTGGTTGAACAGATCGGTTTCGAGGTAAATCTGACCGTCAGTAATTGAGATCACATTTGTCGGAATGTACGCCGAAACGTCGCCGGCCTGGGTCTCGATAACCGGCAGCGCGGTCAGTGATCCACCGCCCTTTGCATTGCTTAACTTCGCCGCGCGCTCCAGCAATCGTGAGTGGAGGTAGAAAACATCACCGGGATACGCCTCACGTCCCGGCGGACGCCGCAGCAGCAATGAAATTTCACGATAGGACGCCGCGTGTTTCGAAAGATCATCGTAGATCACCAGCGCATGGCGCTTTGTGTCCCGGAAGTACTCGCCCATGGCGCATGCGGCATATGGCGCGATGTACTGCATTGGCGCCGGTTCAGAGGCTGACGCAGCAACGACGATCGTGTAATCCATCGCGCCGTAATCGCTAAGAATTTTCACCACCTGCGCAATCGACGAACGTTTCTGTCCGATGGCGCAGTAAATACAAATCAGATCGCCACCTTTGTTGTTGATGATCGTGTCGATAGCGATGGCAGTTTTACCTGTCTGACGGTCGCCGATGATGAGTTCGCGCTGACCACGGCCGATCGGAATCATGCTGTCAATTGCCTTGAGACCGGTGGCCATCGGCTCGCGCACCGGCTGCCGATCAATAACTCCCGGCGCGAGGCGCTCGAGCGGAATGAATTCGGTCGTTGCGATCGGCCCCTTGTCGTCGATCGGCTGGCCAAGCGAGTTCACCACACGGCCAATCATAGCGTCGCCAACCGGCACGCTCATGATTCTTCCTGTGCGCTTGACCTCGTCGCCTTCCTTGATTTCTGTGTAGTCGCCGAGCAGCACCACGCCGACCTGGTCTTCTTCCAGGTTCATGGCGATACCAGAAACATCGCGCGGAAACGAGAGCAGCTCGCCCGCCATGACCTTTTCGAGGCCATGCACGCGGGCAATCCCATCGCCTAGCGTGATTACGGTTCCGACTTCATCGACGGCAACTTTGGTTTCGTAATTCTCGATCTGCTGCCGGATCAACTGTGTAATTTCATCTGCTTTGATTTGGGGCATATAAATTCAGCCTATTAGCTCCTGGCTTTTTCTCCGCGATCTCGTTTCTCAACTCTGAGAACTCTGCGGTTAAAAGCTTTTCTCTCCGTGCACCACTCAGGATGTCTGGCTAAACGCTTAAGAGCTGACAGCTAATTGCTGCCTTATCCTCTCAAGTTGTCCTTTAACTGATCCGTCGTAAACGGTGCTGCCCACGCGGGCAATCGCTCCACCGAGGATCGAGTTGTCCTGCGCGTACCGCGCTCTAATCTTCTTGCCCGTGACTCTCGCAAGATCGCGTTCCAGTTCAGACCGTTCTTCTGTGCTCAAATCACGAGCCGTCGTAATCTCTGCTTCAGCAAAGCCCAATCGCTGATTCAGTTCCTGCGCAAACTGAGTAACGATCTCACCTAAAAACTTCACTCGGCCTTTGTCGATCAACACCGCAAAAAAGTTACGCACCGGACGGGAAATTCCCGCGCGCTTCGCAATTCCGTCGAGCACACCGCGTTTTTCCCCGGCCGGAATCGACGGATTTTCCCACACTTCCTTCAGCGTATTATTTTGCTCTACCAGCGCCGCGATTTCCTGTGTCTCGCTCAGTGTCTTGGCCGCATCCAATCGGTTCGCCATAACCACATCGGCAAACGCGCGCGCATAAGTACTCACGACTGTCGCCATTAGGCTTTCTTCCCCGCCGAACCGTTTGAAATCTGTTTTGCAAAACTCCGCACCAAGGCCCTGTCCGTCGGCGCGTCCACACGGATTTGCTTCGTCGCCAGCGTTACTGCCAGGTCCGCCGCATGTGCCGTCAGTTCGCGCCGGGCCGCTTTCGTTGCCGCCGCAATCTCCTGCTCCGCTGATTCAACGATTCGCTTCGCATCCTCTGCAGCCGCAGCCCTGGTTCTTTCTTCTTCCATCACAGCTTCTTTCTCGGAAGTCTCGCGCATCTGATTGATTTCATCATTCAACCGGCTAAGCCGCGATTCAATCTCGCCCAACCGTCGATTAGCATCCTCGCTCGCCTTGCGCGCTTCAGCTATAGCGTGTTGGATCGACGCAGTGCGATTGCGGAACATCGCGGGCAGATTTTTCTTCGACGCCCAGACAATCAAGCCCGCGATAATCACAAAATTCAGAATGACAGCCAGCCAGTACGCGTCCTCAGTACTTAGCCCGGTGATTCGCGCAAGAAACTGCACCGCCGACGAATGCTTGAATTGTGCGGTTTCATCTTCGCTCGAATTGCTGTGTTCAGGGGCCGCATTGGCGGCAGCGCTATCAGCCGAACGACTTGGCGACGCAGGCGACTCTTGGCCCAGAGCGAACCCTGAACAGACAACAGCAAGCGAGAGCAACAAGACCAGACCACAAAGTTTTGCAGCTAGCTTCATCGTCCACCTGCCGGAGCCTGCGCCAGCGCTGGCTCAAGAACAGTGCGAATGATTTCGGTTGCAAGCCTTCCTGCTTCGGCTTCGAGCGAAGTCATCGCATTGGCTTTTTCGGCGTCAATCGCAGCCCGCGCCTGCTCGACTTGCGCTTGTGCTCTCTTGCGGGCCTCCGCTACAGCATCTGCACGTGCCTGAGCAGCCTTGGCTCTGCGGGCCTCTTGCGCCTTGAACAATGCCAGACGGGCATCACGCAGCCGTTGCTCGTATTCAGCAGTGCGCGTTTCGGCGGTGACCACATCGGCCCTGGCCTTCTCTATCGCGCCTTGTGTGCGCTCGCGCCGTTCAGCCAACACTCGGAGCAGCGGCTTGTGAACAAGAATGGTGTATAGCGCATACAGCAGCAAAAAGAAAATGATCGTCGGGACGGAGCCAAGCAGTAATTCGCCTATTTGTCTGAACGTCTCATCCATGTTTTCTTCTGAGAATGTACCGCCGAAAGGATATTTGGAACCACTGATTCTATCGTTCGCGTGAGATTAGTGTCAACGAATGGACGCTCGCCCCGCGTTGCCTAACAAGAGCCGTCCCCAAACGGCTGCGAGCTGTAAAGAAGCCTCGACCAGGACTATCGCCCGACGGACACCTCAATCGTGTCTCCCGAGTGCAAGATGGCTTCCTGCCCCTTCATAAACAACAGCAAAACAATTGCCGCTGCGGCGCCCACGTACCGTGCTTTACCAGCTCCGATCGTACTATCCACTGAATCATCCGCGATTTTCGCCAGGGCAAGCGAACCGCCTAGTTTCAGCAATCGAATCTTGTTTCCTCCGCGAAACCGCCCTTCAGGATCTTTGGTGATCGGCTTCACCGGTTCATCGAACGCAATGATCATTGAACCGTTCCGCAAGAAGCGGCGCGCGTGCCGCGTGATCAGGCGCCCGTGATAGACATGGCCGCTCTGGTCCTTTGCTTCGATTTGCGTCCCAGTCGGCATCTTTGAGCTCACATCTTGCACAAGATGCAGCGTCATCGTCTGCGCAGGGGCTTGCATCGTGATCGCTAGGAGAAGAGCCGATATTCGACTTATGCGTCGGCGTACCATTCCTGCAGTCAGTTCCAGAGTACGTATTTTTTCGCGATGTCGTTGAAGGCTTGCATCTGTTGCTCTTTCACTCCGGCGCTCCAATGTAGTTCCAAAGCCATCAACTCCGCGACACCCGGCGCCATTTCTAGCGCAGCACGAGCATTTAAAAATAGCGCTCGAGTTCGTCGCGCCAGAACGTCTTCGATCGTTCGCGCCAATTCCTCGCGGACCGCCCAGATCACTTCCGCTTTCACATACGGCAGCGACGGATGCAATCTTTCCCCGAGTCCCGGCTGCTTCCGGATAAGCTCTTCGATCTTTTCAGCATCGCTGCCATAGACGTCAAAATTCCCAAGCTCTTTTGCGTTTTCATGAAATCCATGAATTCGCAGATTCTGGGTCATGCAAGGAAAATCAGGCAGTTGTCCCAGCGTCGCCGCCTGATCGACGCAATCTTCCGCCATGTGACGATAAGTCGTCCACTTCCCTCCCGTGATCGTCATCAGTCCCGACTTGTCGATGTGGATCACGTGATCACGCGAAAGCGCGGCTGTGCTCGTTGCACCGGGTGCACGTACCAGCGGTCTGATTCCCGCAAAGACGCTCAGCACATCTTTGCGTCGCGGCGACTTTTCGAGATACTGCGCGGCTGTAGCCAGAATGAATTCGATCTCCTGTTCCATGGCCACGGGTTCAAGTTTCACATTTGAAATCGGAGTGTCTGTGGTACCAACCAGCGTGTGCCCATGCCATGGGATCGCAAACAGCACGCGGCCATCTCCCGTTCTCGGGACCAGGATCGCGCTCTCTGCTTGCAAAAACTCCGGCCCAAAAACCAGATGAATCCCCTGGCTTGGCTCGATCATTGGAACGGCCGAGGGTTGCGCCTTTTGCCGTAGTAAGTCACTAAAAGCGCCGGTCGCGTTGACCACGACCTTCGCGGAAGCGCGGATCTGTTCGCCTTTTTCAACATCTCGCGCCACAACACCATTCACAAAATCCTGATCATCTTTTGTGAATCCGGTGACCTCAACGTAGTTCAGCAGCGCCGCGCCCTGTTCAGCGGCGGTAAAAACCATGTGAATCAATAGACGCGCATCATCGAATTGTCCATCGTAGTAAACGGCTCCGCCGCGCAGACCTTCAGTTTTTAGCGTGGGCAGGCGTTCGAGTGTTTCCTCGCGCGAGAGCAATCGCGACTTGCCGAATCCGTACTTGCCAGCGAGCAATTGATACAACTTCAGGCCCAACCCGTAGAACGGTGCCTCCCACCAGTCGTAGTTGGGAACCACGAATGCAAGGTCGTGCACCAAATGCGGCGCATTCCGCAGGAGCAGTCCGCGCTCTTTCAGCGCTTCCATCACCAGACCAATATTTCCCTGCTCAAGGTAGCGAACTCCGCCGTGTGCCAGCTTCGTGCTGCGACTCGAGGTGCCTTTGCCGAAATCGCTCTGCTCAAGCAGCAACGTGTCGTATCCGCGGCTCGCGGCATCAATAGCAACGCCAACACCTGTAGCGCCACCTCCAACGACAACTATGTCCCAAGGCTTCGTGTGCACGCGAATCCGCGCCCACATCTCAGATCGATTCATATCTGAAACTCGATCGCCTTTGATTAGCTGATTCCAACAGCCTTGATGATAAATGCCGCGAGAGCGGCGCCTGCCAAAGGTGCGATAACTGGAACGAGCGCATATCCCCAATCCGACCGGCCCTTGCCAGGGATCGGAAGGACCGCATGAGCAACCCGTGGACCGAGATCGCGTGCTGGATTAATTGCATACCCTGTCGGTCCGCCCAGGCTCAATCCGATGCCCCAAACCAGCACTCCCCAGAACCAGGGATTGAATCCGGGCGCAAGGGCCTGGGTCCACGACTTGCTTCCAAAACTGAACCCGACCACGATCAGGCAGATGGTCGCAATGACTTCACAAAGTGAGTTTGTCGGAAGCTTCCTGATTGCCGGGATCGTGCAGAAAATGCCGAGTTTTCTACCCTGATCTTCGGTTTCTCGCCAGTGCGGCATATAAACAAGCCAGACCAGGATTGCACCGACGAATGCCCCCAAAAATTGTGCCGCCCAAAACAGCAACACATTCGACCAGTTCTTCGAGAGCAGGGCGGCGGCAAGCGTCACCGCTGGATTAATATGCGCCGCCGGGCTGCCGCACGCGACGGCCGTACAGATTCCGGCGACGACGGCCAGCCCCCACGCGGTTGCAATGACCATCCAGCCTGAATTTTCGCCCTTCGATTTCTTCAACAGAACGTTTGCAACAACTCCATCGCCCAGCAAGACAAGAACAAGCGTACCCATGAACTCGCCCACGAACGGTCCGTGCATGAAGGCCTCCCCTTTTAACCAAGCTCCTGGATCTTGGCATCCTTGTGCTGTGTACTACTCCGCCCAGTCGAAAGATCTTGTCACTGCTTTTGTCCAGAAATGATAAAGACGATCGCGCCGAGCGCCGTCCATCTTTGGTTCCCAGCGGCGCGCCACAGCCCAATTCGCACACAGCTCATCCGTGTCTTTGAAAAATCCGACCGCCAGGCCAGCGGCGTAGCACGCACCTAACGCGGTGGTCTCGCTGACTCGCGGGCAAACCACCGGTACTCCAAGAATGTCTGCCTGGAACTGCATGAGCAATTCATTCTTCACCATGCCGCCATCCACTCGGAGAAAATCGAGGTTGAGCGAGGAATCTTTGCCCATTGCCTCGACCACTTCCCGTACCTGAAATCCGGTGGCTTCGAGCACCGCACGCGCCAGGTGTCCCTTATTCACGTATCGTGTCAACCCCGCAATCACTCCCCGCGCGTCATCTTTCCAATACGGTGCATATAGACCGGAAAACGCCGGGACAAAATATGCTCCGCCGTTGTCTTCAACGGTACGCGCCAGGACCTCGACGTCGGAACTTGTCGCAATCAACCCAAGATTGTCTCGCAGCCACTGCACCAGCGCGCCGGTGATCGCAATGCTGCCTTCGAGTGCATAGTGTGCCGGCTTGTTTCCGAGCTTGTATGCAACGGTCGTGATGAGGCCAAATTTCGAGGGAACAATTTTCTGGCCAGTATTCAGCAGCATGAAGCAGCCAGTACCGTATGTGTTCTTCGCCTCTCCAGTTTTGAAACACACCTGCCCAACAAGTGCAGCCTGCTGGTCCCCAAGATTGCCGGCAATCGCTACGCCCCGAATTGCATCGACCTTCGCCTCGCCATAGATCTCGCTGCTCGAAACGATCTTCGGCAAAATCTGCTCAGGAATTCCGAAGTCGCGCAGGATGCCGTCATCCCACGTCAGTGTTTGCAGATCCATTAACTGGGTGCGACTGGCGTTCGTAACGTCCGTGACATGTAGTCCGCCACTGATTCCACCCGTGAGATGCCAGATCATAAAACTGTCAATCGTTCCACCAAGCAAGTCACCGCGTTCAGCAAGTTCCCGCGCACCGGCCACGTTGTCTAGAATCCAACGAATCTTCAGGCCGCTGAAATAGGTTGCAAGCGGCAGCCCGGTTTTCGCACGATATCGATCCTGGCCGCCCTGTCTTGAAAACTCGGCGACCGACGGTGCCACGCGCGTGTCTTGCCACACGAGGGCGTTGTAGACGGGCTTCCCTGTCTTCCTGTTCCAGACAACCGTAGTTTCGCGCTGGTTGGTAATTCCAATCGCCGCAAGGTCTGAGGGCTGAAGCTTGGCCGATTGCATCGCCCTTGCAAGTACGGATTGCGTCCGCTGCCAGATTTCCTCGGGATCGTGCTCCACCCATCCCGGCTGAGGGTAGATTTGCTCGTGCTCTTCCTGCGCAGTGCTGACAATTGCGCCGCTGCGGTCGAAAATGATAAACCGCGTGCTGGTCGTACCCTGATCGATCGCGCCGATGTAGTCAGCCACTTATTTATGGACCATCCGATTTTTTACAACGTGCATCATCTCACACCACCTAGAATGGTGGGCAACCGGGACCGTGATTTCACGTTTGATCCGCGGAAAGCGAGTCATTCGATGTTTATTTTTCTTCGCTACCAGAACCGGCGATTCATTCGCGCGTTCGTTTGCGCTTTCGCTGCCGCTTCTCTCGTCTTGCTCATCGCGTGCAGCGGTTCCTCTCCTGCTACTCCGCCTGCGAATGAAGCTCCGGCCATCAAGACGCAACCTGCGAATCAAACCGTCGCTATCGGTCAGCCGGCGACCTTCAGCGTTGTCGCATCTGGCAGTGCTCCACTGAGCTATCAATGGTCGCGCGGTAGCGCGAACATTGCTGGAGCAA
>DAIPJJ010000082.1:0-7520 GCA_036770325.1 Terriglobales bacterium | reverse complement strand
CAATGGTCGCGCGGTAGCGCGAACATTGCTGGAGCAACATCTGCAAGCTATACCACTGCCGGAACCACCGTCAGCGACGACGGTTCGCAGTTCGCGGTCACTGTCAGCAACTCCCTCGGGTCTGTAAGCAGTTCCAGGGCAACTCTGCACGTGACTGGATCAGCCGACGTCACTACTTATCACAACGACAACGCGCGAAGCGGATTAAATCCGAACGAGGTGATCCTCACTACTGCCAACGTGACCTCAACCGGATTCGGCAAACTCGGATTTTACGCAACTGACGGCCAGGTCAACGCTCAGCCTTTGTATTTGTCGCAAGTGAGTATTCCCAATCAGAGCAAGAAGAATGTGTTGTATGCCGTCTCGGAACACGATTCGGTCTACGCTTTTGACGCTGACACTGGAGCAGTGCTGTGGCAAGTTTCCGTGCTTGGCAACGGTGAAACCACCAGCAACGACTTCGGCTGCAATCAAGTTTCGCCGGAGATCGGCATCACGGCCACACCCGTCATCGACCGCTCTCGCGGCCCGAACGGCGCAATCTACGTTGTTGCCATGTCGAAGAATTCTTCCGGCCAATATTTCCAGCGCCTGCACGCGCTCGACATTGCGACTGGTGCGGAACTATTCAACGGACCAACAACCATCCAAGCTACGTACCCGGGAACGGGCGATAACAGTTCTAACGGAACGGTTGTCTTCGATCCCAAGCAATACATCGAGCGCCCCGGCCTGCTTCTGCTCAACGGAGCCATTTTTACACCTCCTGGGGATCTCATTGCGACATTCGCCCATATACCTCATGGGTGATGGGATTCGACGCGAACACGTTGGCGCAAACTCAGGCTATTGATCTCATCCCGAACGGCAACGAAGGCGGAATTTGGATGAGCGGCGGAGCGCCTGCGGCTGACAGCTCCGGCAACATATTCCTGATGAATGGTAACGGCACATTTGACACGACTTTGAACGCGAGCGGATTCCCCAACCAGGGTGATTGCGGCAACTGTTTCGTGAAGCTCTCGACCTCAGGAGGGCTGAAGCTGGCCGACTATTTCACGATGTTCAATACCGTTTCCCGAGTCTGATCAGGACCAGGACCTTGGCTCCGGAAGCTCGATGTTGCTGCCCGATATAGCCGATAGTGGCGGGCAGGTGCATCACCTTGCCGTAGGCGCAGGCAAAGACGCGCACATCTACGTCGTCAACCGCGACTCGTTGGGCAAGTTCAATCCGAGCGCGAACAATATTTATCAGGATATTACCGGCGCGCTGTCGAACGGCGTATTCTCCATGCCCGCGTATTTCAATAATACGGTCTATTACGGCGCCGTCGGGGACAAGATCAAGGGATTCGCAATCTCGAATGCAAGACTCGCGAGAACCGCCACGACCAGCACCTCAAACTCGTTTGCCTATCCTGGCGCCTCACCCAGCATTTCGGCGAACGGCACAAACAACGGAATTCTGTGGGCAGTTGAGAACAAGAGCCCAGCGGTTCTTCACGCTTATGAAGCAGGAAATCTATCGCACGAGCTTTACAACAGCAGCCAATCAGGAACGCGAGACAACTTCGGCGCCGGCAATAAGTTCATTACGCCGACGATTGTGAATGGCAAAGTCTATGTGGGAACCGGCAGCGGAGTCGCAGTATTTGGTCTGCTGCCGTGAGCAGACTGCGTTAAGCCGCTTCGCCCTTCACTTCCACTCCTGCCCATTTTTCAAGCAGCAGCAGCGTGGCCGCATAATCTAAATCAGCGTGACCGTCTTCGACTGCCATATCGTAAATTTCTTCGACGGTCTCAAGCCCCGGAAGTTTTACACGCGCCTCTTTCGCAGCTTCAAGCGCCAGAAGAATGTCTTTTCGCATTAACTTCAGTGGAAAATTCGCAGAGAAGTCGCGTTTGAGAACAAACGGCGCCTTGTATTCCACCACGCCCGACTTCAACATCGACAAGTTCACAAGTTGCATCAGGATTTGCGCATCGACGCCGAGTTTAGTGGCGAGCGTCAAACCTTCAGCAAATCCCTCATAGATCATCGCGATCTGCAGGTTCATTGCTATTTTTGCTGACTGCCCTTTTCCGGTCTCACCAACGCGGCAGACTTTCTTTCCCATGGCGGCGTACAGCGGCTTAAGTTTCTCGATGACCGGCTCGTCACCACCAACAATAAAGAGCAGTGTTCCGTTCTCTGCACCGACCTTTGAACCCGTCATTGGGGAATCCACATAGTCGACGCCTTTAGCTTTTACCCGCTCGGAAAATTTGCGCGTCGCAGCCGGAGAGATCGTGCTCGAATCGCTGATGATCATGCCTTCGGTTAATGACTGCTCGACACCATTTGGGCCGAACAGAACACTTTCAACCGCATTCGTATCGGAGACACACAGCCAGACAACCTCCACGCCTTGAGCGGCTTCGGCCGGAGATGCCGCAGATCGCGCACCTTCCACCGTTTTCCCCGGCGTACGGTTCCAGACGGAAACCTCATGCCCGGCTTTGACAAGATTGGTAGCCATCGAATGGCCCATTATTCCTAGACCTAAAAATGCAACACGCATGCGAACTCCTGGTTATTAGAAAAGAACATAAGAATTAGAAATTACACGCTGAGCGTGGTCAAGCGTGTCTGCGAGGTTGATAGAATGTAGTGGCTTCCGTGCTGGCGATCAGCTCGAGTTTCGCATCATAAGTGTTCAGGCTAGTGGTCAGCGGTTAAGAGCTTGTAGCCTCCCATGCTTCGACAGGCGCTTAAGAGTCCCGCGATGCGCAAGCGCGCCCGGAATTTCGGGCGCCTGGTGCGGCATTCCGCGGTCACTCCCCGCATCGGCGAATCTCACCAACCCGTGCTCGTCACCAATGGCCAAATGGGTGTGACGTTCATCGGACACGCAAGTTTTTTTCTTCAGATTGGTGGAGAAAACATTGTCGTGGATCCGAATTTCGCTCGCTGGCTGTTTGTCCTGAAAAGACTTCGTCAGCCGGGTGTGAAAGTTCGCGACCTGCCGGCGATCGATCTCGTCCTCATCACTCACGCTCATTTCGATCATCTGCACCGCCCCTCGCTGCGATCACTCGTGCAGCACACAAAAAAGTATCGGGGATCGGCTCCTACCATCGTGGTGCCCGAGCACGTCTTCGATCTGGTCTCCGATCTCGGCTTCCGCGATGTAGTCGAGCTGAATTGGTGGAACAGCTACCGTCATCGGCAGGTAACCATTACTCACGTGCCATCGCGACACTGGGGTGCGCGAATATTGCGTGATGCTCACCGCGGATACGGCGGGTACGTACTCCGCGACGGCAAGCACTCGGTGTATCACGCGGGAGATACTGCGTATTTTTCAGGCTTCCGCGAAATAGGCATGCGGCTTGCCCCGCAGCTCGCGCTGCTTCCAATCGGCGCTTACAATCCTCCGCAGTTCCGCAACGTCCATACCAGCCCCGGCGATGCCACCCGCGCTTTTCTCGACCTGAATTCCCGCTGGATGGTCCCGATGCACTACGGTACATTTCGGCTCTCCCACGAGCCGATGGAGGAGCCCCTGCAACTGCTTGAGCAGGAAGCGCGCCGCGCCGGAATTCAGGACCGTGTGCTGGTACTGCCCGAAGGAATCACGAAAATTTTTTGACGTATTTTCATCGGCCGAGGACTAGAATCTCCCGCCGAGGAGATTTCTATGTCAGAACAGGTCCAAGCAGTTCCTCCAGGATTTCACACTCTCACTCCCCATTTAATTGTTCGTAACGCAACTCAGGCAATCGAGTTTTACAAGAAAGCGCTCGGCGCCGAGGTGCTGGGCGTCGCCCCTTTGCCGGACGGCAGGATCATGCATGCTTTGCTGCGTATTGGAGATTCCATGTTAATGCTGAATGACGAGATGCCGGAATTTGGCGCACTCTCGCCTTTGGCGAATGGCGGTTCAGGTGTAACCATTCACATTTACACCCAAGATGTTGATGCGGCATTCAATCGGGCAGTTTCCGCCGGCGCCAAGGTGGGCAGGCCGCTGATGGACCAATTCTGGGGTGACCGCTATGGTGTGGTAAGTGATCCGTACGGGCACCAGTGGTCTCTCGCCTCGCATATAAAGGACATGTCTCCTGAGGACATGCAGCAGGCGCAAGATGAGGCATTCGCCAAAATGCCTCCGCAAGCCGAAAGAAAGACGGCTTAGTAGGCGAGAAGAATTCTCAGGTCGCGAAGATTGTTGCCCGTGGGACCAGTCACGATGGCGTCGTCCAGCGCTTCAAACAGCGGATACGCATTGAAGCTTTGAAGATGCCGCGCGGGATCGAACCCGCGGGCTTTCGCTTTTTCGATGGTCATTCCATCCACAATCGCTCCGGATGCAGCGCTGTTGCCGTCGATGCCATCGGAGCCGGCGCTGAGGACACATATGTTTTCATCAGCAATTTTGCTTGCGCAGTGCAGTGCGAATTGCTGATTGCGCCCGCCAATCCCGCCATTCTCGACGTGAACGGTTACTTCTCCGCCGGAAAGAAGGCAGACACGCTCCCCTGTGCGGCGCAGTTCCCGCAGCTTTTCGAGCAAATAGCCGGCTGCTTTCGCGTAATTCCAGTCATCGCAGGCATTGTCTATCTCTACTGAAAATCCTTGGCGTTCGGCTTCGCCCTTTGCAGCCGCAATCAGATCGGCATTAGAAAGAACCGTCCACCAGCGCGCACGCACAAACGCCGGATCATCCGATTTGGGTGTTTCTTCAAGGGCGTGCCGCTCAAATATTTCGCGAATTGAATCAGGAAATTGCGGCACCATCTCGTACTTCTCGACTATGCGATAGCAGTCTTCCACTGTCGTTGAGTCCGTCATCGTCGGCCCCGAGGCCAGGGCGTCCGGCGTGCTATCCGGAACATCAGAAACCAGAATCGACACTTGTTGCGCCGGATACGCGGCCTGCGCAAGCCTTCCGCCTTTTATCGCAGAAAGATGTTTTCGAATCGTATTGATCTCGCTGATTGAGGCTCCCGAGTGCACCAGAACGCGATACATCTCGATGAGATCATGGAGCGAAACTTCATCATCAATAAGCCTTTCGACCGTGGCCGATCCTCCGCCACTGATGAGATAGATGACCAGCGAAGCTTCGTTTTGCGCATTGAGCGACTTGAGCATCGCTTCCGCCGCTCGAATCGACTCCGCATTCGGCAGCGGATGTCCGCCCTGAAAGTAGCGAAAGCCGCGCACGTGGAAGTCCGGAGGTACGGAACTCGCGACAATCCCTTCGAACCGCTCGCCGGTTTGCTCGTGCAGCGCGGCAAGCATGGAGTGCGCGGCCTTCCCGATCGCAATCACGAACACGCGTCCGTAAGAATTCAGGTCATACAGGTCTTCGCAAATTCGGAGCACGCCACGCTCACAGTGCAGATGCCGCGAGAATGCGCGTCCGATAGCCGCCTCGCGCATCGCATGATCGAAGATGTGTCGTGCGATTTCTTTCATCATGTTTGAAGCTATTGCAAAATGGGAGGGCACGGCTTTAGCGCGGCGCAATCGTCACATCCGATGTAACGGCTCGGCTGTAAACTGCAGCCTTTCAAATTTCACAAGCGAACAGCCAACCACGTCGCGGCCAAGCTAAATGTTCTCGCGCACCCAGGCTTCGATCGCCTCTCTCATCTCTCGTAGTCTGCCCTCGAAAAAGTGATCTGCACTCTCGATGAGTACCAATTTCTTCGGCTCCGCCGCCGCGCCGACCAACTCCGCCAGCTTTTCGCGTGGCCCAAACTGGTCGCGGCTTCCGCTGACGAACAATTTCGGCTTCGCGCACGACTGCAAAAATGAAAAATCGTAGTTGCGGTCATCGACCGGGGAGACCGGCAGTCCCAGCCCGATCAGCGCTTTCACGCGATCATCGCCGCACGCCACACCCAATCCAACTGCTGCACCGAAAGAAAACCCCGCAAAGATCAAAGGCAAACTAAATTCTCGTTCCAACCAATTCAGCGCGGCACAAACATCATCGGCCTCGCCGCGTCCATGATCGTGCTCCCCATGACTCAGCCCAGTGCCGCGAAAATTAAAGCGCAATACCGGAAAACCAAGACTGTTTAGAGCCTTCATCGCATGGAACACGACTTTGTTGTGCATGGTTCCTCCAAACAGCGGATGAGGATGGCAGACGAGAGCGGCATGGGTGGCGCTCTCCGCGCCTGAGTTCAGCAGCGCCTCGAGCTGCCCCGCCGGCCCTTCGATGAAAAGCGACCGAATCGATGAACTGACTAGATTCACAGCACTAGCTTATAGCAGCTGCAACTGACGAGGTTTTGTGGCAAGCTCATTGGTTTTCTCGGCGGCATTTCTCTGCGATCTCTGCGTGCTCTGCGGTTAAAGATTTTGACTTTGATGGTAAGTCTGAATTCGCGCTTGGTGGTTTATCCTTCTTGACTACCCATGGACGTCGTCCGCCTCACACGCCAACTCGTCGATATCGAATCGATCACCGGGAACGAAGGCCCGGTCGGCCATTTCCTGGCGCGCGAACTTCAACATCTTGGGTACAACGTTCAGCGAATAGTAGCGGAAGGTGAGCGAGCAAACGTCTACGCGACGACACCCGAGCAGCCGAACCCAGCAATCGTCTTCTCCACACACATGGACACGGTGCCGCCGTTCATTTCTTCATCCGAAGATGAGCACCGCATCTACGGGCGCGGCTCCTGCGACGCCAAGGGCATCATCGCTGCCCAGATCGCTGCAGCCGAGCGCCTAAGCAATGACGGAATCCACGTCGGCTTGCTATTTCTTGTGGGCGAAGAGCGCGACAGCCTGGGCGCGAAAGTTGCAAATCAACAGACCAATCAGTCCAAATTTCTCATCAATGGCGAGCCCACGGAGAACAAAGTGGCGATTGCCTCGAAGGGAGCGCTGCGCGTCGAACTCACTGCAACCGGACGCATGGCGCACTCGGCGTACCCCGAACTGGGCGAGTCAGCCATCGACAAACTGATCGAGGCCGTCCACCGTCTGCGTGCAATGCCGCTTCCGGTCAATCCCGAAGTCGGCCCATGCACCCTGAACATCGGTCTGATCGAAGGCGGTCGCGCGCCCAACGTCATCGCTGACAAAGCCCATGCCCTGTTGCTTTACAGGCTGGTAGGCCCCACAGACGATCTTCGCGGCGAAATCGTGCGTACGGTCGGCGATCTGGCGAAAGTGGAATTTACGCTCGAAATTCCCTTCGTTCGTCTGCGCACATTTGAAGGATTGCCCACGATGATCGCCAAGTTCACCACCGACATTCCAGCCCTCAGCAACTGGGGCCAGCCGCTACTCGTTGGCCCCGGATCAATTCACGTGGCGCATACCGATGGTGAGTTTGTGGAGAAAAACCAACTTGACGAGGCTGTGCAACTCTACTGTTCTATCGCTAAGAAGCTGCTTCTTTGAAGCGAATTTTGTCGCGGCGCGCTAGACTGACTTCGTGTCAACCGAAACCCTCAACGCCCTCGCCCACGCCTCCTCTTCTTACCTCCGCTCTGCCATGCACCAGC
>DAIPJJ010000081.1:0-18747 GCA_036770325.1 Terriglobales bacterium | reverse complement strand
AGCAACGAACCCTGCCACGGCGACGCATACAGTTTCGGCAAACAAACCCATAGTTGCGGCGAAGCCTGCAGTGAGCGCGAGTGCGGCGAAGACGGCATCTGCGACGCAAGCCAAGCCAACGATAGCGGCGAGGCCGGTCAAAGCCGTTCCTGTGAGTGCGACAAGTTCAGCGAAACCTGCGCAGGCCGTGGCAGTTTCGGCAAAGCCGGCCGCAGTTACAACGCAAGCCAAGACGCCAAGCGTGAAACCTGCGGTTCAGGCGCAGAGCAAACCCGCGGCGAAGGTTGCGGTGGCAGCGCCGAAGCCGAGCCACGTGACCGTGAAGTCTGCGCAGGCTGCACCGATCAAGGTGGCCAAAGTGAAGCCGGAGCCGGCTGCTGCGGAAGCTTCGAAAACGGAAGCATCGGCGGATGACAGCAAGCCAGCAAGCGAGACCAAGACGGCTTCGAACGCGTCGAAAGAGATTCATTTTGAAGGCCGGCGGGATCCTTTCGTGAGCCCGGTGGTGGTAATGGGCGCGACTGGATCAGGTTGCAGTTCTGGCAAGCGATGCCTGGCAATTGACCAGATTGCGCTCAAGGGTGTTCTGAAATCCGAGTCGGGCATGATCGCGGTCGTGGTCAATGCCATGGACAAGGCATATTTCTTGCGGGAGAACGACCCGGTGTTCAACGGTTATGTGGTGAAGATCACGGGCGATTCCATCGTGTTCAAAGAGACGTTCCACGACCGGCTGGGGAAGATTTTGACGCGTGACGTGACCAAGACGATTACACGTCCGTCGGCATAAGTTACGAGTTGTGCAGAGAAGTTGAAGGTTTGAGCAAATCATTTTCTTAGCAGATCAGGTGGGGAGACGCGAAATGCGAAAGCAACTGGTGGCAACAATTGGGGCGCTGCTGGCTACGATGGGTGTAGCCGGAGCACAAAGCTCGGGTGCAGTTCACGCAGCGCTTGAGAAAGTCGGCGTGTCGCGCGGCAACGGCGGCATCAGCATTGCGATAACAGCCAAGGGCACCGTCACGCCTACGGTAGAGACGCTTGCGTCTCCGGCACGCATCGTTGTCGATCTCCCCGAGACCGTCCTGGCGACGACGATCAAGCCGATCCGCGTGGGCACGGATGGCGTGAACGGTGTGCGCATTGGCACCGACGCCGGCAAAACCACGCGCGTGGTTGTCGACCTCGACAAGCTCTGCAAGTACGAGCTGGCGACTGTCGGCAATCAAGTAGTGCTGAAGCTTGACACGGCAACAGCCACGTCTGTTGCCGCGACACAGAATTCGACCGCCGCGTCGAAAAACGCTCCGGTGTTGACTGCGTCTCTTGCGCAGCCTGCATCGAGCCCGGCCAGCGGCACGAATTCTGCAAAAGAGTTCACGTTTGTTGAGCCGTCGTTTGCGCCGAAAAAGGAAGTGAGCAGCGATCCTGCAGTGAAGTCTGCTGCGGCAGCGTCTAAGTTCGTGGAACGGCCGGAGGGCAACCTGCTCCCCGGAGCGAGTGCTGCCATGCAGGCCGGTGCGCAGACCTCAGCGCCCGCTACGCCAGCGAATGAACAGAGCGCGACTCCGGCAGTTCAGCCGGCGGTAAATCTCGCAGCAGAACAAAAGGCGCATCAACAGCCGATGAACATGGGTCCAAAATATACAGGTGAACCGATTTCGGTGAACCTGAAGGACGTCGACTTAAAAGACTTCTTCCGCCTCGTCCACGAAATCAGCGGCTTGAATGTGGTGCTTGATCCGGATGTAAAGGGATCATTGACCATCGTTCTCGATGATGTGCCGTGGGACCAGGCGCTTGACATCGTCTTAAAGAACAACAACCTCTCGCGCACGCTTGAGGGCAATGTGTTGCGAATTGAAACGGTGGACACAGTCCGTCGAGAAGCAGAAGCCCGCCGCGCAGCGCAGGAAGCTGAAGCGATGGCAGTTGAAAGAGTGACGGTCACGAGGTTCTTGAGCTACGCGCACTCGAAAGACGTAGTGACAACGATCAAGAAATTCCTCAGCCAGCGCGGGGACATCGTTTCCGATGATCGTACGAACGCGATCATCATTTCGGATATTCCTTCCGCGATACCTGCAGTTGACCGGTTGATCCAACAATTGGACCGGAAGACGCAGGAAGTGGAAATCGAAGCCCGCGTGGTCTCAGCAACCCGCAGCTTCGCCCGCGATATCGGCACGCAGCTTGGATTTGGCTTCGGAAATAACCCGACACACGTCGGCGGCGCGAGCGCAGTGGGCACGTCGCCAACCAGCGTGTTCAATACGCCTGGAGCTTTGTACCCGGTGATTGGCACCTCGGCGCCTACAGCCGGTACCGGCGTGAAGATTCCGTTGTTCTCAAACCTCGGAGTTACCGCTCCGACCAGCGGCATCAGCTTGACCAACGCGAGCAACGCGATCCGTCTGGACGCGATCCTTACGATGGCTGAAACCCGCGGATTGCTGAAGATTCTTTCCCGTCCGCGCGTTGTAACCCAGAACAACATTCAGGCGATGGTGAAGCAGGGCGTGCGACTCCCGATCGAGACCGTAGCCACGATCGAAACGCCTCCGACCATCACCTACATTGACGCTTTCCTGAAGCTGACTGTGACACCGCAGATTACCGTGGAGAACACGATCTTCCTGAACGTCGATGTGGAAAACACAACGCCTGATTTCAGCAATACGATCGGCGGCAACCCCACACTGATCACGCAGGAAGCCACCACTCAGGTGCTGGTGACCGATGGCGGGACAGTAGTCATCGGCGGCGTGATCCAAACCAACAACTCAGTCAACGTTGACCAGGTTCCGCTACTGGGCAGCATTCCGTGGCTTGGCAATCTGTTCAAACGTCAGACGGTTAACAGTAGCTCGCAGGAGTTGATCTTCTTCATTACTCCTCGAGTAGTGCAGACATAATCGCTTAAGCAAGTTAGCAGCAAGCAGCCGCCGGAACCTGAGTAAAGCTCAGGCCGGCGGATTGTCTTTTAGGCGCGTTTACAACCGACACGCGAGGGCGGTTCCGACGAGAGATGCGATAATAATCGCCAGTGGACCACCCCTGCTCGCGATGCAACAGCCCGGTTGATGACAGTTCTCCTTTCTGCCCTGGGTGCGGTGCTGCACAAATCCGCTTCTCTGCTGAGGGCCGTTCCAGGTTGCCAGTTGTAGAAGTCGATGCTCCCGAGCTACCAGGACTGCATTTTGAGAGTACTGGCAATGTTGGCTCTGCTCCCGATCATTCCCGGGCCATTCTGAGGGCGACGCTCTACGCTGGCGCGGTGGCCACGGTCCTAGGTTCACTGCCGCTGGGGCCGGGATTCATGCTGGCATTGCCTTTGGCTGGGTTTCTGGCCGTGCTTTTCTTCCGGCGCTGGACGCGTGGTCCTGAACCCCGGCCGAAGCAGGGCTTCAAGTTGGGTGCGCTCGCAGGAGTGTTCGCCTTTGTTGGCTGTCTGGCCCTGGCGGCGATCAGAACGGTTACCCAGCATGATCAAAACGAAATGCGGAATGCGATCGTGCAAATGGTGCAGCAACAACAGGCGCGAGCGGCAGATCCTCAGACACGGCAGGCGTTGGAGTCACTGCTCAGCCCGGAAGGTATGGCGATGGTGATTGTTTTTGGGTTCGTCTTCGTCGGCATAGTGTTTGTACTCCTTTCCGGGGCCGGCGGAGCGATTTCCGCGTCGCTGCTACGGCGAAAAGGCCCTCCGGCCCAATAATTCCCCTTTATTTTGCAACGGCTTGCCCACGGACGCCTGCGGCAATTATCATGCAGCGTCTATGGCTGCAGCCGCAGAACGGGTCGGGAAGAGGACTGCCGCGAGGGGGTCTCTGCTCGGGGTGGAGGGTATACCTGCCGCAGAGATCACCAAAGTGCTGCAGTTGGCGCGCAAGATGAATCCGCAACGGGCGCGCCCGCTATTGCGTGGGAAACGCGTGCTGCTGCTGTTTTATGAGGCCTCCACCCGGACCCGGACATCGTTCGAGATAGCCGCCAAGGCGCTTGGCGCCACCACCACGCTGGTGCTTTCAAGCGGATCGAGTGTGGAAAAGGGCGAGTCGCTGCTCGATACGGCCTACACGCTGAGGGCGATTGGCGCGGATGTGATTGTTGTGCGCCATCCGAATGCGGGCGCGCCGCATTTGATGGCGTCGCATCTCGATATTCCTGTGATCAATGCGGGGGATGGAATGCACGAGCACCCGACGCAGGCACTGCTCGATGCGTATACGATCCTGCGACACAAGAGAAAAATTGAGGGGCTGCAGGTTGCGATCATTGGCGACGTGTACCACAGCCGGGTGGCACGGTCGGCGATCCACCTGTTAAGCAAGTTTGGCGCAAAGATCGTGTTGTGTGGGCCACCGGAGCTCCTGCCAGAGTTGGCCACGACGCTTGCTCCGGGAATACGTATATCGCGGAGTTGTGAAGAAGCAGTGCGCGGCGCAGATGTAGTCACGGTGCTGCGGGTACAACGAGAGCGGCTGGCGGGGCTGAAGGTGAACCTGCAGGATTACATTGCGCGCTACCAGATGACGATACCAAGGCTGCGCCTGGCAAAGAATGATGCGCTGCTGATGCACCCGGGGCCGATTATCCGCGGGCTGGAGCTCACGTGGGAAGTGGCGGATTGTCCGCAATCGGTGATCGTTGAGGAAGTAAAGAATGGAGTGCCGGTGAGAATGGCGGTTTTAGCCAGAGCGGCAGGAAGGTCAAAATGAGGACGGCAACTTCTCTCGCGCGGATTTGCGCGGATGAACACGGATTGAAACACAGGGATTTGACTGAAAGGCTTATTGGGATTTTTTTCGGAATATACAACGATCTGGGATATGGGTTTTTGGAATCCGTTTATGAGCAGGCATTTGCCGTAAGTCTCGGAGAAAACGGAATCTTCTTTCAGAAGCAAGTTGCTTTGCCAGTTTTCTTTCACGGTCATCAAATCGGAGATTTTCGGGCAGATCTCTTCGTAGATGGAAAGGTAATAGTTGAACTGAAAGCTGGGCGCGCAATAGAACCCTCATGGGAAAAGCAGGTACTGAACTATCTTCGGGCAACTGAGATCGAGGTCGGCATGCTGTTCAACTTCGGCCCGAAAGCGGAGTTCAAACGCTACGTCTTTGAAAATCCCAAAAAGAATCCGCGATCATCCGCGTCGATCCGCGGCGGAGAAGTTTCTGCATAGATGAAACAGACTTCACAATCGCATAGCGTTCTGATTCGTGGCGGCCGCGTGATCGATCCAGTAGCGAAGGTCGATACGCTCATGGATGTGCTGCTGCGGGACGGGCAGGTGGCGGAGGTTGGGCCTCCGAACACCGTGCGTGGCAGCGCGGATGAAAAGATTGACGCCCGTGGGCTGATTGTTGCGCCGGGTTTCATTGATTTGCATGTGCATCTGCGCGAACCCGGGCAGAGCTACAAAGAGACGATTGCCTCGGGAACGGCGGCGGCCGCGGTGGGCGGATTCACGTCTGTGTGCTGCATGCCGAATACAACTCCGGTGCTCGATTCCCCGGAGTGGGTCACGTGGCTGCGGCAGCCGCAGCGCGGAGCCGTAGTGAATGTGTTCCCGATCGCGGCCGCGACACAAGCGAGTAAGGGCGCAGTGCTGACGGATTTCCGGGCGCTGCAGCGGGCCGGTGCGGTGGCGGTCACAGATGACGGCAAGCCGATCCTGAGCGAGACGACCATGCGCGATGCCATGCGGACGTCGGCCGAAATTAATTTTCCCGTTGTCCAGCATGCGGAAGACACGCGCATGACGCAAAACTGCTCGATGAATGAGGGCGAGACTTCATTTCGCCTGGGCTTGCGCGGAATGACGGACGTGGCGGAGGCAAATATCGTCGATCGCGATGTGCAACTGGCGCAGCAGTTCAATGGAGCGCGGCTGCACGTGGCGCATATCTCGACGGCGGAGGCGTTGAAGTCTGTACGGCGGGGAAAAAAGAACCGCGCGCGCGTGAGCTGCGAAGTAACGCCGCATCACTTTGCGCTCACCGATGCCGATGTTCGCGACTACGACACGAACTACAAGATGAATCCGCCACTGCGCTCGGCTGCAGACCGCGAGGCGCTGATCGAGGCGCTGGCAGATGGAACAATCGATGCAATCGCGACCGATCATGCTCCGCATGCCGCGCACGAGAAGATCATTGAGTTCGAACGGGCCGCGTTTGGAATTACGGGGCTCGAGACTGCTCTGGGATTGACGATCACCGTCCTGCATGGGAAACAGAAATTGCCGATGGCTCGGATTGTCGAATTGCTTACTGCGGGGCCGGCGAGAGTAATGGACCTGCGGGGACGCGGGACGCTACTGCGCGGCAGCCATGCCGATGTGACGATATTCGATCCCAAGAAGCGTTGGACGTTCGACGTGGCCAAATCCCGATCAAAGTCGCACAATTCCCCGTTTGATGGATGGCAGCTTACCGGGAAAGTGGTGGCGACGATCGTAGGTGGGCGGATCGTGCACCGGGCTGGGTAGCTGTTTTGTCGGACAAGAATGTCCGACCCACACGAGGATTGCTGGGGCCAAAACCTTGTCGGACAGGAATGTCCGACACATACCGTGTTACGAAGGTGCATGAACAAGCTGTTCTTTGTGGAATGGTAAAGGTAAGTTGGTTAGAGTTGAGCCGATAGTACGAAGAGGCATCAGGCTCAACATGGCCGCACCTGGCACGGCCCCAATACCAGTTTCCCTGGAATCACTTTCGAGCGCGAGTCCGACTGAGGACTTGCTTACCGTGATTCTTCAGGCATATCCGAACGCCAGCGATGTCATCTTCTCTCCCGGGCGAAGCTTTCAGATTCACGTGAACGGCGAGTTCATGTCGCTGGATATTCCGGGATTTCCTCCGCTGAGTGCCGATGACACAAGGCGGATTGCATCCGACCTGATCGGCAATAACAAAGCCGCCATCAACATGCTGCGCGAGCAGGGCTACTGCGATATTTCCTATGCACTGCCGCGGACGGCACGGTTCCGGGTGAACGTCTTCATTCAGCGCGGAAGTTGCGCCGTGGTAATGCGAGTGATTCCGACCGTCATTCCGAGTTTCAAGACGCTAGGCCTGCCGGCACAGCTGTCGGAAATTGCCCAGCTTTATGACGGGCTGGTGCTGATTACCGGGCCTCGCGGAGCGGGCAAGTCGTCGACGCTCGCGGCGTTAATTGATTACATAAACGAAAACGAGACGCGGCACATCATTACGATTGAAGACCCGATTGAGTTTCTGCACAATCACAAGCGCTGCACCATACATCAGCGGGAGTTGCACAGCGATACGCCAACCATTTCGCAAGCCATGCAGGCCGCGTTGCGCCAGGCGCCGAATGTAATCGTCGTCGGCGAATTGAAAGACCACGAAGCCATGGAACTCGCGCTCGATGCGGCGGAAAGTGGACACGTGGTGCTCTCGACGATGAACACGCTCAATGCGCAGCAGACCATTGAACGGTTTGTGACCGAATTTCCGGAAACCGAGCACAATTCGGTGCGAAACCGGCTGCAGAGAACGCTGCGTTATGTAGTCTCACAACGGCTGGTGCCCAGGAAGAATGATGAGGGCAGGAACCCGGTCTTCGAGATTCTCAAAGCGGGGTCGGAGGCGCTTGACCGTCTGTTGTTGAAGAGTGACGGTGCCGCGAGTAAAGCGAATGACGGCATAGATTCGCAGATAGAAGACCTGGTTCGCGCTGGTATTGTCAGCCGCGAAATCGCAATGGCGCACGCCATGGATCCCAAAGCGCTCGCTGAAAAGCTCGGCGGCAGGAATTCGTAGGATTGCCGCCTTCTCTCATGCTCGGCTGACGCCTGCGCGTTCATCTCGGGCGCATGCCTGGCGGCACGACGAAGTCGTGCCCCTCCCGGATGTGCTCCCCGCGCAGCTCGCGTCGGCGCAGTCCAAACCCGCCGCTATTCAAATTGGCCTTGACGAGAGCATTTGACAAAAGCAACCTTGTGGTTCAATATGTCGTCAAACGACATGTCGGTTGAAGTATTATGGAAATATCCCCACTAAGTGAACCGGTTCTGTTGGTGCTGATGAGTCTTGCGGAACAGCCGCGGCATGGCTATTCAATTCTGAAAGACATTGAATCCATGAGTAGCGGCCGAGTTCAGCTCAGCACTGGCACTTTGTACGGCGCGCTGCAGCGCCTGCTCGATCAAGGCTGGATCGAGCGCATCCAGGAAGAGGACACGCCTCGGGACCGCCGCACCTACAGGCTTACGTCGCGTGGGCGCCGCAATTTGCAAATGGAAATTGACCGCATGCGCCACCTAACCAAGCTGGCGGCACTGCGCATTGCTCGTAAGGAGGCGTGACCGTGACGTCTTCGCTCTATAGCTGGTTATTGTTCGTGTATCCGCGCAGCCATCGCCATGAATTCGGTGAAGAGATGACGTCCGTTTTCTGCGAAGCGCGACGCGACGTTCCACCAGCCCTGCCTGCGAAGTTCAATTTTTACCTGCGCGAATTTACCGGCCTCATAGGGGGCGCTGTAGAAGCGCACCTCAGCTGCCTGTTTGGCCCGGCAATTCCGTCCTGGAGGTTCTATATGCAACCCCAATTTCGTTTTCCGCGCTCCACCGTAGTCCTGATGTGCTTGATTCTTGCAGGCGTAGTGCTGGCGATTGAGAAAGCAAAAACTGTCGTTCAGATGAAAGAAGGTCTTTCCACCGTACCGCCGGCAGGCTGGCATTCCCTCTTTTGGGTATATGTCTTCGCAGTGGCTACGGCCTTAGCGGCCGCGGTCTGGGGAATCCTATTTGCGTTAGGGCGGACAGGGATGCATCGGCTGGAAGCGGTACAGACCGGGGTGGAGCGTCGATAGCACACGCAGTCAATGCTCCGAGTTGAGCCTCAAAGACTTTAACCGCAGAGTTCGCCGAGTCAACACAAAGCCCGCCGAGAAGATCTCAGCGCGCTCGCTGTTTCAGCTCTGCGGCCTCTGCGGTTAAAAGTTTTTACTCGATTTCATTCTGAGGAGGACAGCCATAAGGAGAACAGCCATAAAAAGTAAGTGGGTAGTGCTTCGGCCTAACGCGCCGGTTCGGAGTGCCGGATGAATTACGCGCCGATCTTCGCCATCTCGCATATAATCCAGCGCAATATCATTCGCGTTGGCGAGGTGCTCGGTGCCGATATCCGCTGTGGATTCCGTCAGCCCTGCTTTTGAGCACACCAAACAGCAGTTGTTCCGTCCTTTTCGCTTCGGGCAATGGACACGTCTGGCCCTGGTTGGCCTGTTTGCCGGGGAAATGAGCTCGGGCGGCGGATGCAATTTCAACAGTTTCAACGTCCCGACGCACACCGGCACTACACACCATGATTTCTTGCTTGCTGCGCATCCGAACTGGGCGCTGCTGGCGCCGCTGATCATCGCGGCGCTCATTGCGCTGCCCGTGGTCTGGCTTGTTCTGATTTACGTAAACAGCAGGATGCGGTTTGTGCTGTTTGACAGCGTGATTGCCAAGCGCTGCGAATTCTTGCGCATGTGGCGGCAGTGGCGCGGGCCGGCGTTCCAATATTTCGTGTGGCAAATTGTGCTGGCGTTGATTGCGATTGCAGGCATCGCGGTGCTGGTGGGAGTGCCGGTCCTGGGTGCGTTCCTTTTGGGATGGATTACCGCGCCACGGGAACACTTGGCAGGGCTGATCCTGGGCGGCGTGTTCTTATTTTTTGTTGTGATGGTGTGGGGTTTCCTTTTTCTTCTGCTGAATGTGTTCACGAAAGACTTTGTGGTGCCACAGATGGCGCTGGAAAATATTTCCGCCTTTGAGGGATGGCGCCGGTTGTGGGAGATGCTGAAAGCAGAAAAGGGATCGTACGCAGGTTATGGCGGGATGAAGATACTGCTGGCGATCGCAGCGGCATTCGGGGTGGGCATTCTGGCGTTTATCGCGATCATAGCTTTGTTGATCCCATTTGGCGGGTTCGGCGCCATAGCGGTGATTGCCGGCAAGGCCGGCGGCCTGACGTGGAACGTGTTCACGATTACAGCGGCAGTCGTGGTGGGAAGTATCTTCCTTGCTTGTGTGATGTACGTAGTGTCGTTGATCTCGGTGCCGGTGATTGTGTTCTTTCCAGCCTACTCAATTTATTTTTTTGCGGCGCGATATCCGAGGTTGGGGGCGTTGATTTACCCGTCGCCTCCGGTAGAACCAGCGCCCCCAGCACCGATGGTTCCGCCAGCGCCGGAGCCAATGGGGTGAGTGCGGCGGCTGGATGTTTCTCGGAGAAATCCTTCAACGTTACCTGATCTCAGCGGCTAAAGCCGAAAATCTCTTTTAGAGAGCACATCTGGGAAGGGCACGAGTTCACTCGTGCCGACCGGAGACGAAATCGCCAGGAACGCGCGAGCGTTAGCCTGCGCGGAAGAAAGCAATCCTCAGCGGCTGAAGCCACCAAGTATCCGTCTGGATCGGCACGGCTGAAGCCATGCCCTTCCCAAGCGTGCTCCTCCGATTCAGCAACGACCCGGGAACTTCTGCTTCGCACCTCTTGTCCAATCTTGCAGACACGCGCGTGCTTGAGAGGAGATTGGTATGGCTTTCTCGATGGCAGGCGGTGGTCCGCTCAAAGCAGAAATCAACATCACGCCGATGATTGATGTTCTGCTGGTGCTCATCATTGTGTTCATGGTTGTGGTTTCGATGTCGCAGGAAAAGGGGCTAAAGGCGCAGATTCCGCAGCCCGCGACGGACAAGGCTCCGCCGCAACCGGAGCGGACGATTGTGATCCAAATCGCGTGGAAAGGCGACAAGCAAACGCCGACGTTGAAGATCAATGATGAAGATGTGAAATGGGAGGCGTTGCACGACCGGCTAGCAACGATTTTCAACACGCGAGTTGAGCGAGTGGCATTCGTGAAGGGCGACGATGATGTTGACTTTCAATATGTGGCGGATGCAATCGACATCGCTCGCGGCTCGGGAGTGGATAGGATCGGATTGTTGACGAAGACGGGAGAGGAGACGCCGTGAAGCTGCTCGGCTGACACCTGTGCGTTTGTGTTGCGAAGATGTCTATTGGCACGACTGAAGTGCGTTCTTCACAAACCTTCTTTGCGCAACGAACTTTTCGAGAAAGCACATCCGGGAAGGGCACGAGTTCACTCGTGCCGACCGTCAGACGAATGGCCAAGAACGCGCAAGCGTCAGCTTGCGCGAAGAAGGCAATCCTCAGCGGCTGAAGCAAGTATGCATCTGGATCGGCGCGGCTGAAGCCATGGCCCATCCCAGTTATGCCGCTCGCGTACATTCCGGAGATCGCTTCTTGCGCTGCTCGGCTCATGCCTTCGCGTTTATCGTGCCCGAATTGTCTATTGGCACGACTGAAGTGCCCTTCCAGTTCGTGCTTCTCCCAAGGCGTTGTTCTCAACGGGCGGCGTAGTCGAAGCGCTGTTGCAGAAGCTTCGGTACAATCTTTCTTCGAAAGTGCCTTATTAAAGGCAAATCCCAATGCACATTAACATCACAATCCTTCCCGGGGATGGAATCGGCCCTGAAGTGACCGAGCAAGCGGTTCGTGTGCTGCAGGCGGTTGCCGATGCGTTCCGGCACAAACTGAAGGTCACGCAAAAGAATGTTGGCGGAGCGGCGCTGGTTGCAAGCAATGATCCGCTTCCGGCGGACACGATCGAGAGTTGCCTGTCTTCCGCAGCGGTGCTGCTCGGCGCCGTTGGTGGGCCGGCGTTCGATTCGTATCCCGCGAAGTTGCGGCCCGAGGCGGGATTGCTGCGGTTGCGCAAAGAGCTGGGAGTTTTTGCGAATCTGCGTCCAGCGATTTGCCTGCCGGGGCTCGAGAGTTTGTCTCCGCTGCGAGCGGATGTTGTCGGCGGCACGGATGTGATGATCGTCCGCGAGTTGCTGGGCGGGCTCTACTTCGGAGATCGCTCGACGAAGGGCGACTCGGGGCGGCGGCGTGCGGTCGATACGATGGCGTATACAGAAGGCGAGATCGAGCGGATTGCGCGGATTGCGTTCAACCTGGCAAGACAGCGCCGCAAAAAACTGCTGTCCGTCGATAAAGCCAATGTGCTCGATTGTTCGCGGCTGTGGCGCGAGGTAGTGAACCGGGTCGGCACTCAATTTCCTGACGTGCAGCTTTCGCACATGTACGTCGACTCGGCGGCGATGGCGCTGGTTTCGAAGCCGGCGCTCTTTGATCTGATTCTCACCGAAAATATGTTCGGCGATATTCTTTCGGACCAGGCGGGCGCGGTCGTGGGGTCGCTCGGCCTGCTTCCTTCGGCGAGCATTGGAGGGAAAGTTGGGCTGTATGAGCCGATTCATGGCTCGGCGCCGGACATCGCCGGAAAAGGCATTGCCAACCCGCTTGGTGCAATTCTTTCGGCTGCCATGCTGCTAAGGCATTCATTTCAGCTTGAGAATGAGGCTGGGGCCATCGAAGCGTCCGTGCGCGAAGTTCTTGCCGGAGGAAACCGCACCCGCGATCTCGCGACCAAAGAACAGAAATCAATTTCGACCCGCGAAATGGGAGAGTTGGTGGTGGAATCGGTTCGGGCGAAGGCGCAAACTACCGTCGGCTAATTGCGCGCAATTGACAAAGATCTTTGAACCTCATGAGATGATGTGCGCATCCAGATGGAGCAGTCTGAGGCAAAATCCCACAGCTTGAAACAAGGAGCCGCTAAATGGGGAATTCTCAATCCTTAGGACTTGCGATACTTCGAATCGTGGTCGGAATTGTCTTCCTGGCGCATGGATACCAGAAACTTTTCAAGTTTGGATTTCACGGCGTCAGCGGGATGTTGGGGCATATGGGCGTGCCACTGCCTATGTTGTTTGCGGTGATTGTGACCTTGGTTGAATTCGTCGGCGGAATTTTGCTGATTACCGGGCTGGCGACGCGAATTCCGGCGGCACTGAACGCGATCGACATGATCGTTGCGATTCTGATGGTGCATCTCAAGCACGGGTTCTTCAACCCAGGTGGGTTTGAGTTCCCCCTCACTTTGTTGGCTGCGACGGTGTGCCTGGTGCTTGCGGGCGGTGGAGCGGCATCACTCAAAAAGCTTTGACTGCTGTTTCTACTTTGCAGGCGCCTTTTTTGCGGATAGGCGAATGATGGTGGCTGCCGTCCGGTAGCGAACTGCGTAGATTTTTTCATCTAGGTTCCGGCTGAGCTGCTCAATGCAGCGAGGATCGCCCCGCTGCGCCAGCGCATCGAGCGCTGCTTCACGGACGATCGAGTCTTTGTCTGCGAGAGCAGTCTGCACCAGGGCATCTTCTGTGACCGGGTCTGGGTCGGCAGCGAGGTAACGGGCGACTGCAGCTCGCACCGGGGCATTGTTGTGTTTCATCAGCGCTTTGTAAGCTTCGACACCCATGCCTGCGTAGGGAACAAAGCCGAGTCCTTCCTGAAAGCCCATTTCTACAACTTGTTTCGGATCTTTCAGCCGGTCGAGTTGCGCCTGAATGAGGCCTGCGCTGGTCTTCCTGTCACCCATCAGAATTGCGTAATAGACCTCGTACGCGATCGGGTCTTTGAGCACATAGAGCGCCTGGGTTGCCGCGAGCATGACGGAGATATCCTTATCGGTGAGAGCGGCCTTCAATGCGGGGATTGCCCCAGGATTACGCAGATCTCCGAGCGTGGCGGCAGCGGCGGCGCGCACGCGAGAGTCTTTGTCGTTAAGAGCGCGTAAGGCGAAGGTGAAAGCTCGCCGGTTCCCGGACAGGAGCGAAAGGGCTTTTACCGCTTGCATGCGCTGATTTGATTTGAGGTCTTGTAAGCCCAGCCGGAGCACGCGCCATGCGGTTTCAGCAGACTCCGGCGCGGGAGGTCGCGAGTTGTTCCTCGCAGGAGAAGATGCTGGTTGCAGCTTTGAGGCGGAAGAAGCTTGCGACAGGCATTGCTGGGCGAAAACTACGACAAGAACACAAGTAAGTAAGCGCGAGCGTACGGTGAATCTCTGCATAGCGGACATTCTCCGGTCGACGCAGAGATTCTACCGTTGACGCGCGGCACGTCTGGTAACTCGGGAAGTGCGAGACGAACTTTTCTGTCCAGTTCGACGTGGGTTGCTGCCGCGAGATTTCGTTGGGAATACGCGCTTGAAGATTCCATCGATGTTGCGGAGCTGCCGCTTTAGATTGAAGGCGTTCTCGATCACCTTCGCGGGAATTCGGCCTGTAATCTCCGGATCCTGCGCGATCAGCTCGCGAAAGTTCAGGTCTTCTTTCCATGCTCGCATGGCGTGGCCCTGCACCAGACGATAAGCATCTTCGCGGGAGATGCCATGCTCGACGAGATCAAGGAGTAGCTGACCGCTGAACACCAAACCTCCGGTGCTCTCAAGGTTTGTCATCATTCGCTTTGGATAAACAAACATGGTGTCGACAAGGTTTGTAGTCTTGGCCAGCAGATAGTCGGCGAGGGTAGTCGAATCCGGAAAGATGACTCTTTCGACCGATGAATGCGAAATATCGCGTTCGTGCCAGAGAGGGACATTCTCGAATGCAGCCTGCGCGTTCGAGCGCACTACGCGAGCAAGCCCGCTGATCTGCTCGCAGGTAACGGGATTTCGCTTGTGTGGCATGGCGGAAGAGCCCTTTTGCTTTTCGCTGAAAAACTCTTCGGCCTCGCGCACTTCGGTACGCTGCAGATGTCGTATTTCGGTGGAAATCTTATCGAGCGTCGAGGCGATTACTGCCAGCGTGGCGAAATAATTTGCATGACGGTCGCGCTGAATCACCTGGGATGAAATGGCCGCTGCTTTCAGGCCCAGGCGGGCACACATCTTTTCTTCGAGTTCGGGGCTGAGGTGCGCGAACGTTCCCACCGCGCCGGAAAACTTACCCACTCGCATTTCTTCTCTCGCGCGCTCGAAGCGGTCAATATTGCGCTGGGTTTCCGAATACCAGTTTGCGAGTTTGAAGCCGAAGGTGATCGGCTCGGCGTGAATTCCATGCGTGCGGCCGATCATGGGCGTGTCTTTGAATTCCCAGGCTCGCCGCTCCAGAACGGCAGATAACTGCTTGAGATCTTCGGCGATTATTTCTGACGCTTCTCGAATCAAAAGCGCCTGAGCGGTATCGACAACATCATTTGAAGTCAGGCCGTAATGGAACCAGCGTGATTCGGGCCCGACGAACTCGGCGACCGCTGTGGTGAAGGCGATTACATCATGACGCACTTCGGCTTCGATTTCGCGAATGCGCTCGACGCGAAAATCGGCGCGCTCACGAATGGCTTTCGCGGCCTGCCTGGGAACGATACCGGCTTCCGCCAAGGTTTCGGTAGCTGCGATCTCCACTTTCAGCCAGTTGCGGAAGCGGTTTTCTTCGCTCCAGATGCGGCCCATCTCGGGCCGGGTATAGCGTGGGATCAATTGCGATCTCCTTAGATCGAGTGAGGAAACGAAAATTGTAAATAGAAACGCCGAGGGTTGCTAATCGGGGTTCAGTGGAAAAATAGACTGTATCGCCATACGATATAATAACTATCGACGCACGATATAATCCGCCGCATGAAGCAGACTTTAGCGCTTGAAGACTATCAATTGCTGGCGGAATTCCGGCACCAGATCCGGCGTTATTTGCGGTTCAGCGACGCGGCGGTCAGAACTGCCGGCCTCGAGCCCCGGCAATATCAGTTGCTGCTCGCGCTGAAAGGCTTGCCCGCGCAAGTACGGCCGCGAATTGGAGAACTGGCTGAACAGTTGCAGATCCAGCATCACAGCGCGGTCGAATTGGTGGACCGCCTGGCGGCCGGCGGGTTAGTAAAGCGTCAGCGCGGAACGAAAGACCGCCGCGAAGTTCACGTGCTCCTGACGCCGGGTGGCGAGCGGGTATTGCGCGAGCTGGTTTTGCACCATCGAAGCGATCTTTCGCAAAACGGTCCGGCGCTGATCGAGACATTGCGGCGCGTACTGCAGGACACGAAAAAGGGCCGCAACCACACAAAACGAAAACCTTAGAGCTGAACGGAGAAGCGAGTGGCCCCAGAGATTACGGCGAGCGGTACGGAGAACGAAAAGACACGGCTTGCAGTCACCGGCTTCAATACGGCGGCGGCAGAACGAACACTGGAGCCGGCGCAGTTCCGGCTGGTACTGATTTCATTTCTGGCAGGTGGGGTCGGCCTGCTGGCCGGATTCATTGCATATCTTCTTTATAAGCTGATCGGATTTTTTACCAATCTTTTCTTTTATGGTCACATCAGTTCCGCGTTCATCAGCGCCAGGCACAATCACCTGGGTTGGTGGGTGATTCCGATTCCCGTGATCGGCGGCCTGGTTGTTGGAATCATGGCGAAGTACGGCAGCCCAAAGATCAAGGGACACGGAATTCCGGAAGCCATGGAAGCCGTGCTGGTGAACCGCAGCCGCATTCAGCCGCGAGTGGCGATCCTGAAGCCGATTTCGGCGGCAATCGCGATTGGGACTGGCGGACCCTTCGGCGCGGAAGGGCCAATCATTCAAACCGGCGGCGCGTTGGGATCATTGGTTGGGCAGTTCGTACACACCACTGCTGTCGAGCGTAAAGTGCTGCTGGCTTGCGGGGCCGCGGCGGGAATGTCGGCGACGTTCAACACGCCGATTGCAGGAGTGATTCTCGCGATTGAACTGCTTCTGTTCGAGTTCAAGGCGAGGTCGTTCATTCCGCTGGTCATCGCCAGCACGCTGGCGACTGCGGTCCACATGCAACTGCTCGGCGCCGGGCCCATGTTCCCGGTGGGCGAAATGGACTTCGGTATTCCGCACGCTTTGCCGTTTTATCTGCTGCTGGGCGGCGCCTGCGGCCTGGCTGCGGTTGGATTTACGCGTCTCCTCTATTGGACGGAAGATCTATTCGAAAAACTTCCGGTTGATGAATTGTGGTGGCCAGCAATTGGCGCGCTCGGGCTCGGCATCATCGGATATTTTGTTCCGCGAGTACTCGGGGTTGGCTACGACACGATCGGAGACATCCTGACCGGAAGTCTCGCGCTCAAGCTGCTGCTCGTCGTCCTGGTAGCGAAGGCAATTGCTCTGGTGATTTCGCTCGGATCGGGAACCTCAGGTGGCTTGCTTGCTCCCATGTTCATGTCGGGAGCCGCGATGGGCGGCGCGATTGCCCTTGGGTTGAACTGGATTTTCCCCTGGGCGCATCTTTCTCCGGGGGCATTTGCGCTGGTCGCGATGGGGGCAGTTTTCGGTGCGGCTTCGCGCGCGACCTTCTCGTTCATCATTTTTGCGTTCGAAATCACGCGCGATTACAACTCGGTGTTGCCGCTGATGTTGGTGAGCGTCATCGCGGACGGAATTGGCATGCTGCTCATGCCGCGGGCGTCGATCATGACGGAGAAGCTGGCGCGGCGCGGCCTGCGCATTCAGCAGGACTACGAAGCCGACGTGCTGCACTCGATGAGCGTCTCCGAAACTATGGACAAGGAGATTCCGACGATCTCTGCGGACGTAAAGTTGCGCGACCTCGCCGACCGGATTGCGCGCGGAGAGCCGGAGGTCAGCCGGCACCAGGGCCTGATAGTCCTCGATGCCGAAGGCAAACTCGCGGGCCTGATTACACGCGGCGACGTAATGCGCGGACTCGACAACGATCCGTCTGGTGCGATGACCGTGCTCGAAGCCGGAGCACAGAATGTTGTAGTCACCTTCCCGGATGAGAGCCTGCACGAAGCGTCGGAGAAAATGCTGCGCTACAACGTCGGGCGAATGCCGGTTGTGGAGCGCGGCGATCAGCGGCGAGTGGTGGGATATTTAGGCCGGCCGGGAGTAATGGCCGCGCGCTTGCGCAAGTTTAACGACGAGTATGTGCGGGAACCGGGATGGTTCAAGGGCTTTAGAAAAGGGACGGTGTAGGGGTAGCCTCTACAACGCAACACCGCCCTCAACTCTGTCATTCCGAACACGTTCAGGTGTGAGGAATCTGCTTTTTCTTCCGAAGCTGATGCGGCGAAAAGCAGGTTCTTCACTGCTAAAGCTAGTGGGTAGGGGTAAAGGTTAGAACGTCTTTTTCTGAGTTTTTTCAATCAGTGGCTCGAGCGCCTGCGATGAAACGCCGAGCGTGCCGCCTGAGAAGCCGTCGATGTACGCCGCGTTAATCCCGATTACCTCTCCGCGAGAGTTGAAGACTGGGCCGCCGCTCGCACCGTGCGCGGTTGGAGCGTCATAGATCAGCTTGTCTCCGACAACGTCGCCGAGGTGGCCGCAGGTTGCCGATGGCCTTATCAGCGAAAGCGCAGCCAGTTCGCTGGCTGCCCCCTGATCGTCCCGCCGAAATGCGAGGCGGGCGTAGACCGGAGTTGGCGCTTTGGCCATCATTCCGAGGACACCCATCGGGTATCCGACGACCGCAACCAGTTCGCCAGGATTCGGATTCTGCGAAGCCAGCGGCAGAGGCGGAAGGTGCAGCGCATTCGCGTTCTCGAGACGCATCACGGCTAGATCGCCCTCAGACGACAGCGCGGCGGGCGTGAGATTTATGGGCGCAGGTGAGCCGGGGAAATAAGCGACCATCTTCGCCAGTCTTGGAGTGGCGCCTTTTTCGATTAGCGCATCGGAATCGGGATCGCCGTACCAGGGCTCGGCAACATGCCGGTTTGTCGCGATAAGGCCATTGGCGACGACGAATCCTGTGCCAGAGATGCGCGTGCGCTGGGCCGGCTTCTGATTGGGAAAGCCGACTTCATAAATCCCGAAAATGTAGCAGATCGAATTGCGATATCGATTCAGGACCAGCGACGGCATGGCCTGTTCCTGTTT
>DAIPJJ010000080.1:0-18757 GCA_036770325.1 Terriglobales bacterium | reverse complement strand
ATCTGCCTCGACCAGTGCATCGCCTGCCAGAATGCCTCAGCGACATCGCTTTCACTCAATCGCAGTTCGCGCGAGCGTGAGTTCGCAACTTCCCAGTCGCCCGATTCACGCGCCAGCATCAATTCGTACAGCGGTCGAAGCTTGCTTTTTTCCCCAAGAAGCACGGCTTTGGTTTCGTGATCGACTGGAACGGCTTCGAGCACACGCGGCATTGGGATTTCAAGGATCGAATCAATCAGCGAGAAAAGGCCCATCAGGAACAGATCCGATTCGCCATGCGGAACTCGCGGCGCAAGCAACTCGCAAAACCGCGCCCTTACCATGGCTGAGGAAACCAGCTCACTCGACCGGCTCTCTCCGATTGTCAGCGTCGCAATCAAGCGCACCCAGCGGCGTACCTCGCGTTCGCCCAGAAGAGTGAGCGCATGGCGAATGGAATGTATTTCGTTCTTCATGCCGAACACAGCCGAATTCAGATAGCGCAGCAAGCGATAACAGATTGAGGCTTCCTGTTTGATCATGGCTTCAAACTTCACCACGTCGATCTCCGGCTGCGAAACCGCCTGCAGCAAGCGCAAATAGTTCAGCCGGCTCGCCGGGATTTCCCTCGCATGCAGCACCTCTGGCCGGCGAAAAAAATATCCCTGGAAGTAGGTGAATCCCGCGGCTTTTGCCGCCGCGAACTCTTCGCGCGTCTCAACTTTTTCTGCCAGCAGCCGGCAGCCTGCAGTGCCCAGGCTCTTGCGGATAGTTTCGCGTTGTTCGGCGGTAGTCTGGCGCAGATCAACCTTCAGAATGTCAGCCATAGGCGCAAGCGGCTGCCGGGGATCATTGAAAACAAAGTCGTCGAGCGCGATCGTGTACCCGGCTTTTCTGAGGCGCAGCAGCGCTGCCATCACCAGATCGTCTGGAGGAACCGACTCGAGCACCTCCACCACGCCCAGCGAAGGCGGAAGCAGAGTCATGTAGTCTTTGAGGAGAACGTCGCGCGTGCAGTTCACGAACCCACGATGGCCGTCGCAGAGTACTTCGAGGCCGATTTGAAACGATGTGTCGAGCGTACGCCGCGAGGCCGCATCAAAGTCGGTTTCGCGGAATTCGTTTTCAACCCCATCGCGAAACAGCAATTCGTAGCCAAAAACTTTTTCGTCGGCTGTCAGGATTGGCTGTCGCGCCACATAGCTGAAACGTGCCCCGGAGTCAGTTGCGCCGGCAGCCGTGGAAGTACCTGGGCTTGTCACTGTTCTGACATCGGCCCGGGAAAGCAGTTGCTTTAGCTGTTTCGATTCGGCAGTTTTCTCGGCTGACGAGCTACTGAACCGTGAAACTCAGCGTTGTGCTGTGGCTCAGGGCCGTGTTCGTTCCCGTGGCAGTCACCGTCACCGTGAAGTTCTGCGGACCTTGCACTTGCTGAACCGTGTTGTGCGAACTCCCGCCACAGCCAATCGCTGTCATAGCAATAGCGAAGAGCACCATGAGAAAAACCGCGGGCCATCTGCGCCGAGAAGGGATGCCGCCCAAAATCACCGCCGCAAAAATTCCGCCTGTCGCTGCGAACCAAAGACCACGCGGACGGCGCCTATCAGGCAAGCGCAAGTCTGCGGTAGTCGTGATGCTCATCGTCGAGGAACCGCTGGTGGTTGAACCGGTCAGATCCACGCTGGTGGG
Source organism: Terriglobales bacterium (assembly GCA_036770325.1). Lineage (GTDB taxonomy): Bacteria > Acidobacteriota > Terriglobia > Terriglobales > Acidobacteriaceae > Gp1-AA145. The sequence continues at coordinate 17,089 of DAIPJJ010000080.1, read as the reverse complement.
ATTCAGTGAGCAGGAAACCTGCGCGCTTGAACTGGTCGTACACGCCAGATTCACGGTGTCAGTGAAACCGTTCGAGCCGGAAATTGTGATGGTTGCTGAACCGGGCGCGCCTTTTACGGGCGTGCTAGTGAGCGAACCTCCAATCGAGAAGTCAGGTGCGCCGCTCGCCGTAAGCCATGCGGTAATGAGATTAGCCACATCCAACGACCCTAAACCTGTGACCTGGTCATAGCCAGTGCCGGCGGAGAATCCAATGCTGGTGGTCCCCGTCGGACAGTTCTTGCTTCCCGCAGTGCATGGGACCTTGTTATCGCCCGCGGTGATGTCGTGAAACGCCTCAGGATTGCTCGCCGCCAGGCTGTACAACATCGGATTCACGTTGCCGAGGCCGTTTGACGAAGTTGCCTGGCTGATCAGGGCAAGAATGCCGGCAAACGTAGGCGCACCGGCGGAAGTTCCGCCCACGCCGCCGAGGCTGTTGTCACTGGCGCGAAAACCAGTCTGGCAACTCGTGGGCGAAGTGCCGAAGATGTCCTGCGAGCAGATCAGGTAAGCGTCATGAAAGGAGGAAGCGTTCAACGCGATATCGGGAACGTCGCGCTTGTTATCACTCGGAACTCCTGCGCCAGTCTGCCAGGAAGGCTTCGCGAATAGTGTGCTCGCGCCACCGCCGGTGGCAGCCAGACCAGCCGGAGGATTCAATGCCAAAGATTGGGTTGTATCGTTCCACGTGCCTTCCGGAATGTAGCTCTTTGCCGTTCCCGTCGAACTGGTCAAATTGCAAGTGCCGGTCCAGAATTGAGTATCAGCCGCGCAGCCACTCGTTACCGTCGCCGCACCATCCCCGGTGAATTCGCTTCCACCAACTCCCGTCACTTCAGGGATGGCCGCAGGAGCATCCACAGCGAGTCCCTGTGTCGCAGAATTTCCGGTGTCGCAGTCAGCAGCACCGGTGTCGCCGGCCGGACCAACGATCGTCTGGCCTTGCGCGTTCGCCTGCTGCGCCCAACTCTGCATGGTTGTTTCAAAGCCTACTAAATTCGCCTCGCAATTCCCGTAGCTGATGCTGATGATCGGAGCGACATTATTTTGCACGGCATAGTCCAGTGCATCGAAGGCATTCCTATTTCGGTTGGTGCAGCTAGGACTCGTCCCGGTCCCGATCCCCGCAAACACGTATTTGATGGTCGCGTTCTTAGCCACACCCTCTGACCACTCGAGGTCGAGGTCTGCTTCCGTTGCATCGCCGCTGCAAGTTGTCGCCGCTCCCGTGCCTGGAACCAGAGTTGTCTGAAAGTTGGCGCTGGTCCTGGCCGGTAGATTCGCTGCGGTTCGAAACGCGTCAATATCGCTATTGCTGATTTGCGTCTGGCCAATCACCGCAATAGTTTGTCCAGTCCCGTCCACGTTTGAAGGCACGTCGTAAATGGTGGCAAAATCCGCCGGAATGACGAAGTGATTTCCCGTCTGGTTCGATGTAAACCGAGGCGAAACCTTGACTGCCCGCGGCTTCGGCCCAAAGTTGTCGAGCCCTCTCACTCCGAGAACCTCGCCCGCGAAAGCTGCAGGAAGCGAAACATCTGTGCTGTTTGCGAAATGCTCACGACCGTTAACCAAATATTTATGGATCTCAGTCCTGAAAGCGTATTCGGCCTGCCCCACGCTTCCGCTGAATGAGATCTCGTTTTTGTTGCGGGAAACTCCTTCGACGGTAAGCCCCTGCGATTGCAACCAGGCGCTCACCTTCGCCAGATCGTTTTGGCTCATGCCAAATCGTGCTGCGTACTGCTCAGGCGTAAGCCACTTATGATAGTTCGGCGAAGACCGGTCCTGCTGTTCGCGCAGAAGCTCCTGCAAATCGGCATGCTGTGTCGGTGACAAACGGAATGTCAGAGTCATTCGCCCGAGTTGCCGCTCGGTGCTTAGCCGTCCTGCTTCAACCGCCCTCTTTGCGATTGGATGGGCAGTTCCCTTCAGCGCAGCCATCTGTGTGGAGTCCACTTGGCGCAGGATCCTGTCTCGCGAAATTTTTTGAGGTTGGCCGGACGCGGCGAGAAGAAGTACGACCGAGGCAGCAACGAACGCACTCAGGGCAATAGAGCCGAAACGCGTCTTAAACATGATTTGTTTTCCTAAGCTAAATCTGTCCTACGGAATGGCGCTGATTGAAGGAATAGATTCAGAGTACAGCAGCGCGGGATGTATTCCCAAGTCCAAAGCTTGTAAAGAATTGTCTGCCGTGACACTCAAGTAAGTAATATTACCCGCCACGGCACACCGTAGCTGCCACCACGCTTGCACGAAACAAATGCCTTACACTGTTGCCGTCGGAACTAGCATGAAACTCTCAGTCGTAATGCCGGTCTACAACGAGCGTGCCACCTTGCGCACGGTAGTCGAGCGTGTGCTTGCGGTACAGCTTGAGATCGAGGTCTTGTGCGTGGATGACGGCTCTGGCGACGGATCGCGAGAGATCCTGCAGGAACTCGCAAGTGAGCATCCTCAGGTGAGAGTTTTCTTCCAGCCCCGGAATATGGGCAAAGGCGCGGCACTGCGACGCGGAATTCAGGAAGCAACCGGAGATTTCGTCATTATTCAGGACGCGGACCTCGAATATGACCCGGACGAGTATCCTTCCCTGCTCGGCCCTCTGATCGATGGAAAAGCTGACGTTGTCTACGGCTCACGCTTTCTTGGCGGAGGCCCACACCGCGTCCTGTACTTCTGGCACTCGGTCGGGAATTCAATTCTGACTTTGCTGTCCAATTGCCTGACGAACGTGAACCTCAGTGACATGGAAACCTGCTACAAGGCATTCCGTCGCGAAGTGATCCAATCGATTCCGATCGAGGAAAACCGCTTCGGCTTCGAACCTGAGATTACGGTCAAGGTCGCCAAGCGCCGCTTGCGTATTTATGAAGTCGGCATCAGCTACTGGGGGCGCACCTACGAAGAAGGCAAAAAAATCGGCTGGAAAGACGGCGTGCGCGCGCTTTGGTGTTTGCTGAAATATTCGGTCAAAGTGCCGTCCGCTCCCGTGAAACAGGAACAGAATTCACTCGCACCAATCGCCGAGCATCAGAGCGCGCGTGAATCACGCTGAACGCGTCATCGACCGCATCGAAAAGTTTAATTTTCCGCATCAGTTCTGTTAATCCTCACTTTTTGTGCAGTCTGGTTCGTATCGCAACTCTGCTTCTGTTAAAATTGATGCCATGTTCCATCCCTTCTGCTGCTGTTGTTGTTGATCCTCCGCAAGGCCTTACTCTTTTCTGTTCCGTTCGCTCAGCACCTGAAAACTACAAAATAATTGAGGGAGGTTTCACACTTGACTTCATCGAGCCATCTGGTCGCGCCACACGGTGGCGAATTGGTCCAGCTTCTTGCTACGCCCGAACGTAGCGCCGAGTTGAAAGCGCACTCTCGCGAGTGGCCGTCATGGGACCTTACAGCACGGCAGTTGTGCGATCTGGAGTTGCTTCTGAGTGGCGGCTTCTCGCCATTGAACGGGTTCATGCGTAGGGCTGACTACGAGGGCGTCTGTCACAAGATGCATCTCGGCAGCGGCGTCATTTGGCCCATGCCAATCACGCTCGACGTCACGGAAGAATTCGCAAAAAAGCTCACGCCCGGTTCCAGCAAAGTAGCGCTGCGCGATCCCGAAGGCGTGATGCTCGCCGTCTTGCACGTCGAAGAAGTCTGGCAGGCTGACAGAAAAGATGAAGCACAGTCAGTGTTTGGAACAACCAGTACCGTCCACCCCGGCGTCGATTTCCTGCTGAATAAATCGAACCCCTGGTACGTGGGCGGAAAGCTTGAGGGCCTGCAGGACCCGACACACTACGACTTCAAAACGCTTCGCTTGACTCCTGCCGAGTTGCGCGCCGAGTTCTCACGCCTTGGCTGGCGGCGCGTGGTTGCGTTTCAAACCCGCAACCCCATGCACCGCGCTCACGTCGAGTTGACATTCCGCGCGGCCAAGACGGTCGAAGCAAATCTGCTGATTCATCCATCTGTCGGCATGACCAAACCCGGAGACGTGGATTACTTCACCCGCGTGCGCTGCTATCAGTTGCTTCTCGCAAAGTATCCTCCGGGCACGGTGAAGCTTTCGCTGTTGCCGCTCGCCATGCGCATGGGCGGACCTCGCGAGGCGATCTGGCACGCGCTGATCCGCAAGAACCATGGCGCTACCCACTTCATTGTGGGCCGCGATCACGCCGGCCCAGGCAAAGACTCGAACGGTAAGCCGTTCTATGGGCCTTACGAAGCACAAGAGCTATTCAAGAAGCACGAAAAAGAAATTGGCGTGACCATGGTTCCCTTCAGCATGATGGTCTATCTCGAAAACGAAGACCGCTACGTGCCAGACAATGAAGTCCCTGCGGGCGCTCGCGTGCTGAACATCTCCGGAACCGAACTACGCGGACGCCTGAACGAAGGCCGGGAAATTCCTGCGTGGTTTACCTATCCCGAGGTTGTGCGCGAGTTGCGGCGCAGTTTCCCACCCCGCCATAAGCAGGGAGTGACCATTTTCTTCACGGGACTTTCTGGTTCCGGAAAATCAACCATTGCCAATATTTTGCTCACCAAGTTTCTCGAGACGGGCGGTCGTCCGGTAACAATTCTCGACGGCGACCTGGTCCGCAAACATCTTTCGTCTGAGTTGGGATTTTCCAAGGAACATCGCGACATCAACATCCGCCGCATCGGCTACGTGGCGTCTGAAATCACTAAGAACGGCGGGATCGCAATCTGCGCTCCCATCGCGCCATATGACGCAACGCGGAAACATGTGCGGCAGTTGATCGATCCTCACGGCGGCTTCGTTCTGGTGCATGTCTCGACTCCGATTGAGACCTGCGAACAACGCGACCGCAAGGGACTCTACGCCAAAGCGCGGGCCGGAATCGTAAAAGAGTTCACCGGCATTTCAGATCCGTACGAAGCTCCAACCGATGCTGAGGTCGTAATCAACACCGCTGAACTGAGCGCTGAAGAAGCGGCGCAGGAGATTATTCTGCATCTCGAGCGGCAGGGATTCATCGGAGTAAACGGCGAACCTGCTTCTGCGGCGGCATAAGATCAGAAGGCACGTAGCTCGTGCACACGTAACTCATGGACACGTAGCTCATGGACACGTAATTCATGGAAATGATAACGGCAAAAATCCTGATTGGATTGCTCGTCGGCTTCCTGATCGGGCTGACGGGCCTGGGCGGCGGCGTGCTGCTCTTGCCTGTTCTCATCTTCGGACTCCGCGTTCCACCGATCATCGCCGTTGGCTCTGATGCCGCGTTCAATTTCCTGACCAAAATACCGACGAGCGCCGTGCATCTCCTGAAAGGGACGGTGCGGCACAGAGTCGTACTCGCGCTTGCCACGGGAAGCATCCCCGGATCGATTCTCGGTGTGCGCTGGCTGCAGCACTTGCGCATCGAGTATGGGGCCGGCGTAAACGACTTCATCAAGACATCCGTCGGCATTCTGCTGATTCTCGTTTCCACGCTTCTGCTACTTCAACGCAGAATCGAGCGGGAAATCGCAAACAGGCCACCGACGGCGAAGTCTTTCACTGGAATGGTCGTGATCGGGATCGTTGCCGGATTTCTGGTAGGCATGACCTCTGTCGGCTCCGGCAGCATCATCATGATGTTGCTGCTTCTGTTCTACAGCTTTCAGCCAAAAATGATGGTGGGCACAGACATTGTCCATGCGGTCATCCTCACTGGCGTAACCAGCGTATTGCATTTCCGCCTCGGCAACGTCGATCCGTCGCTTGTCGGATGTCTGCTTATAGGCTCGATTCCAGGAGGAATTCTGGGGTCTTATCTCAGCACGCGGCTGCCTGTGTTGTGGCTGCGCAGGATTTTGTGCACCATTCTTCTAGCCACGGGAGCCAGAATGCTGCTCGCCCCGTTGCAGTAATTTCCAATGACCACATCGCACTCCGAAGTCCTGGAACGAGTTGAGAATGCCCTTGCGGCTGCGAAGAATGTCTTTACTCGCTTCACTCCCGGTGAAGTCGCAGCGGAATACAAATCAGGCCACGATCCGGTCACCGAAGCCGACCGCGCCGTTGACGCCATTCTGCGAGAGTGTTTGTTGCGCGAAGGCGAAGGCTGGCTTTCAGAAGAAAGCGCAGACGATCGTTCCCGATTTCGAAACAATCGCATGTGGATCGTCGATCCACTCGATGGCACACGCGAGTTCGTGCAAGGCATTCCGGAGTTTTGTATTTCGATAGCCATGGTCGAGCATGGACAGTTGATTGCCGGCGGCATTTGCAATCCTGCAACCGGCGAACTTTTTCTCGGAGCGGTAGATTGTGGCCTCACTTATAACGGGTCTCAAGCTCGCGCGAGTGAACGCCGTGAGTTGCACGGAGCCCTCGTGCTCGCCAGCCGCAGCGAAAGTAAACGTGGTGAATGGGAAAAGTTCAAGAACGCCCCGTTTCAAACTCAGGCCACGGGCTCTGTGGCATACAAATTGGCAAGAGTAGCAGCGGGCCTGGCAGACGCGACTTTCACCCTGAATCCGAAGCATGAATGGGATGTCGCCGGCGGCGCTGCACTCGTTCTTAGCGGCGGCGGTTTCGTTCAAACGTTGCACTCGCCACTCACGTGCAACAACGAAAGTCTCTTGATCGATGGCCTGATCGCCTGCGGGCCTTTTCTCAAGGACGAACTGCTAAAGTTTCTGGCGCCGTATTCTCAACCGATGAAGAGTGCGATGCCGTAGTCATCCACCCAACCCACCAAGCGTCTTCTGTAGCGATGCCTCATCTTCCACATTCAGGCACTTCTTCGAGCGGTCGATCTGCCTCAAAAGGCCGCACAAGACTTTCCCGGAACCAACCTCAATGAAGGTCTGAACGCCGCGCCCGATCAGCGCCTGCATTGACTCGCTCCACCTGACTGAGCCGGTAACCTGCCGGACCAGCGCATCGCGTGAACTTTCCGCAGTCTCAACCGGAGCAGCATCAGCGTTGCAGATGACCGGAACGCCCGGCCGCGAAAAAGCTATTTTCTGAAGGTCCGACGCCAGCCGTTCCTGCGCTGGCTTCATTAGTGAACAATGGAATGGGGCGCTGACCGGAAGCAGAATGGCCCGCTTCGCACCACGCTCTTGCGCCAACTTTACCGCGCGATCGACCGCCGCAGCATGCCCCGAAATCACGATCTGCTCTGGAGAATTGATGTTGGCCGGCTCGCAAACCTCACCTTGCTTCGCGTCGGCGCAAAGAGCTGCGACGCCATCCAGCTTCATGCCCAGAATTGCTGCCATCGCTCCCGTTCCGACTGGAACCGCTTCCTGCATGTACTTGCCGCGATTGCGCACAGTTCTGACTGCATCTGCGAAAGAAATAGTTCCAGCCGCTACATGCGCCGAGTATTCTCCCAGGCTGTGCCCGGCAACGAATCCAGGCGCGGGTCCGTTCTCGTTAAGCACTCGCCACGCCGCAACCGAAACCGTCAGGATCGCCGGCTGTGTATTTTCAGTCAGCCGCAGTTGATCTTCCGGCCCTTCAAAGCACAATTGCGAAAGTTTTTTCCCGAGCGCTTCATCGGCTTCGTCGAATGTCTGCCGCGCGATCGGAAATTTCTCGGCGAGGTCCTTGCCCATTCCGACTGCTTGCGAGCCCTGCCCTGGGAAAAGGAAGGCGTAAATGGAATTGTTCATCAGGTAGTTTCGACCGGCACCGGAGGATGGATCGCTGCCAGTTCTTTCTCGATGTTCGTGGTTATATCTCGCTCAACGAATTCCGCTGCCACGCGAATGGCGTTCTTGATCGCATTCGCATTTGACGATCCATGCGTGATGAAGCACGCGCCCTTCACGCCGAGCAGCGGAGCGCCACCGTACTCTGTGTGGTCAAGCCGCTTCTTGAAATCGGTAAAGGCGCTGCGGGATAGCAGAAATCCGACCTGACGCGTGATCGTCGCCGCTAACGTTTCCTTTAACGTAGCGCGTACAAGATTCACCACGCCTTCGGAACTCTTCAGCGCAACGTTGCCAACGAATCCGTCAGTCACGATTACATCAACTTTGCCGTTGTACAAATCGCGGCCTTCAACGTTGCCGATGAAATTGATCGGGAGTTGCTTCAGCAGCGAGTAGCTTTCCCGCGTGACCTCGTTCCCTTTGCCCTCTTCTTCGCCGATCGAGAGCAATCCAACCCGCGGATGTGCAGTTCCGAACATGCTGCGGAAGTAGATGTCGCCCATCACGGCGAATTGTTCAAGGTTATGCGGCTTGCAATCCACGTTAGCGCCAACATCGAGCAGCATGGAGACCGTGCGGACCGCAGTCGGCATGATGGCAACCAGCGCCGGACGATCAACGCCCGGCACTCCACCCAGCACCATTTTGGCCGTCGCCATCGCCGCTCCGGTATTCCCTGCCGTAATGAACGCCGCGGCTTTGTCCTCGCGTACCAGCCGCAAACCGACACGCATAGAAGAATCCCGCTTGGCCCGCACGGCCTGCACGGCCTTGTCTTCCATGGTGATGACTTCGCTGGCGTGAATGATCGAAATTGGAAGGTTGAGGGCGAAGGGATGCCGGTTCATTTCAGCCCGGAGCGTTTCCTCCGGGCCAACCAGTGCGACTGAAATACCGAACCGCCGCGCCGCCTGGATTGCGCCTTCGACCTCAGGCTTCGGGGCGCGGTCTGAACCCATTGCGTCCAAAGCAATGACGCGTTGCATGCTGTCTTTAGCTGGATTCCTCTACTTCCAGAACCTCGCGTCCCTTATAGTAACCGCACTTCGGGCACGCGCGATGCGGTAATTTGCGCTCGTGACAATTGGGGCATTCAGATAGTGAACGTGCTGTCAGGGCATCGTGCGCGCGCCGGGTCGCGGTGCGCCGCTTCGAATGCCGCCGTTTTGGATTTGGCATGGGAGTCCTTTCAAAATCAGCTCTTAGCTGTTAGCTCTTAGCACTTAGCTAAACCTGTCCGCTTTGGCTAAAAGCTAAGAGCTAATTGCTAAGAGCCTTAATGTTCCAACTTCTCTCTTATCTCTTTCAACGCCGCCCAGCGCGGATCTTCCATCGGTTCGGCGCAACTGCATTGCTCGATATTCAGATTCTTGCCGCAATGCGGGCACAAGCCCTTGCACTCTTCTTTGCAGATCGCCCGCAACGGTAACGCCAGCAAAATCTGCTCGCGCAGAACATCCTCGAGCATCAAACCTTCACCTTGATAATATCCGACCTCGGCCTCGACCGCTGTCACCGAAAGCTCTTCCCGGCCGGCATCCGAGCCCTGTGGCCTGTATAGCAAATCAAATTTCTTGGCGACTTCCTGTTCGATAGGTTCCAGGCACCGCGCACAAGCAAGTTGCACCCGCATTTCAAGTCCGCCTGCAATGCGGATGTCTTCGATTAGCTCGTGCTTCCCGTGCTGCTCGCGAACCACCTGCGCCCGTCCAGCCGCATGGATCTTTCCGCTCTGACGAATCTCCGGGCCAAAATCGATGACCCCTGGCCCGATCCGCTCGTCAAAATCGACAGGATGGGCCTCCAATTCGCGAAGCTCAATTAGCATGGGAACCTCCGCGCCCCCTCCAAGTACCGCGCAGGCCGCGGAAGCACATTAAGGCGTGTAACTGACCAAGGGAGCTACAGTTAAGGATAAAAGCCGCTATGCAAGGGTGTCAAGAAACGACGCCGAAGGCTCGCGATTCAGGACGGCTAAAAAGCATAGCCAACACCGCACGCTGGACGAGCCAGATATTGACAAAATGCTCCCGCTGGGTGTACTTTGCAATGCAAAGTAATTATGCCCGACCTCAACAAAGCCCTCGGCGACCTCACAAGTATCCGCAGGCAGTTGGCGCGAAGCACGGAATTTCGCGGCTATGGTCCGGCGACGCTTTCCGCTACCGGAGTCCTCGCCATACTGGCAGCATGGGTTCAAACGCTTTGCCTGCTTGACCCAGAAAACCACCTCGGCAGGTATCTCGCTATTTGGATCTGGACCGCGATCATCTCCGCCGTTTTGATCGGTGTTCAAATGCATGCTCGCACGCGCCGCATTCACTCGGGCTTGGCCGACGAAATGATCCGGATGGCGGTTGAGCAATTTCTCCCGTCAATGATCGCCGGCGGTCTGCTGACTTTTGTGCTGGTCCGATCGGCACCGGGCAATTCATGGATGCTCCCTGGCCTGTGGCAGGTCATCTTCAGTATCGGCGTCTTTTCCTCTTGCCGCTTCCTTCCGAGGCAAATGCTCGCAGCGGGTGCATGGTACCTGTTTACGGGACTATTCTGTCTCGCACTGGGCGATAGCCGCGCACTGTCCCCTTGGGCTATGGGCATTCCCTATGCGGTCGGGCAATTCATCGTTGCTGGAGTACTACTGCTCCGCTCGAAAGAGGCTATCGATGAAACCTAAGGGCCCCTCCGGCGAAGGTCGCTTTACCTACGAAGGTCTGGATCGCGTGCTTCACGAACGCGCTCGGCTCAGCATCTTGACCTCTCTGGCAACGAGTCCAAAGGGGCTGACGTTTAATGACCTGAAGCAACTGTGCACATTAACTGACGGCAATTTGAGCCGCCACCTGCGAGTCCTCGAGGAAGCCGGAATCGTGGAGATCGCAAAAGGGCACGAACAGAATCGGCCGCAAACTCTTTGTCGAATGACGGTGAGCGGGCGAAAGCGCTTTATTGAATATCTTGCCACGCTGGAGCAGGTGATCCGTGATGCTGCAGACACAACCGAACACGAACGCGAGTTGCGTCTGATCAGTGGCTTGGCGCGATCGAGCGCATAGCAAAATTTTTTGTCCGCTAACTTTGCAACACAAAGTATTTTATAGAGGGACTCGATGAACGACTTTACGGTTTCGGTATCGAACTTGCCATTTCGAAACAGATCGCGGTCGATAGGCATGAAGCTGATCGTCATCTGTGGCTTGGCTCTTCTCATGGTTATTCCTTCCTTTTTTGTCGAGGATCTGGTCCAAGACCGGACCAAGCGCGAATCCGATGTCGTAAGCGACATATCCAGCCACGTCGGCGGGCAGCAGACTTTCCTCGGGCCCACACTTGCAATTCCCTACACCGTTCCGCCGCAATCCTCTACGGAGGTTGCGAAGCATGGTATGTACCTAGTATTCCCCACACGCGCTTCGGCCGTTTTCAAAATTGCAACCCAAGAGCGGCGGCGCTCGCTTTTCAAGGTGCCGGTCTTTCAAGCAGACGCAAAGCTGGACGGCTCGTTCGATCTTGCGAACGTTCCGAGTTCGGCGCCTCAGGGGGCAGAGTTCGAGTGGAGCCGAGCCGAAATGTTGGTGGGGGTGAGCGATGCAAGGGGCGCGCTGGCAGACGCGACCTTAGCAACGAGCGAAAAGGCATTCACTCTCGCTCCCGCCGAAATTGCGCAAAGCATCAATATCGGCGAACCGAACTCGGCCATCAAGCTCACGCTTTTCGGAGCTCGAATTGCAGATATCGCAAAGCCCAAGGCGCAATTCCAAGTGACAACCGCATTGCGGTTTTCCGGCGCCCAAAGGATTGCAGTGCTCGCCTACGGTAAGACGACTCACCTCAGCGTGCAGGGAGATTGGCCGAGCCCGGGCTTTGACGGCGGATTTCTGCCCACCACCCGGACTGTCTCGCCCAAAGGATTCACCGCGGAATGGTCCTTGCCATTCATCGCGCGAGGTGTGCGCGCCGAAGGCCCGAGTGAATCCGTCAGTGGACTGGATTCGACCGCTCTCGGCATTTCCTTCATCGAAGTTGCCGATCCGTACCAGTCCGTCAATCGCTCACTCAAATACGTACTGCTCTTTGTGGGACTACTCTTTCTGTCATATTTCATCTTCGAGGTCACGACCGGGAAACGCGTGCATCCGGCACAGTACATTCTGGTAGGCGTGGCGCAGATCATTTTCTATTTGCTGCTGCTGTCCCTTGCCGAGAGAATCGGCTTCGATCTTGGATTCCTGCTGGGAGGCACGGCAACCGTGCTCCTGCTCTCTGTGAATGCTGGTTGGATATTCGCCAGTTGGTTGCAAGCCGCCAGGGCGTTTGCCATTTTCACATTGCTTTACGTCATGATCTATCTCATGTTGCGTCTGGAGGACAACTCACTGCTCGTGGGTGCGATCGCGAGTTTTCTGGCCATCGCGGCCGCCATGTACTTCACCCGCAAACTTGACTGGTATAGTTCGCTGCCCCAGCCAGGGACGGCCGAAAAATAACCGTTGCGTTAGCGGGACAAGAACGGAAAGCGGCCTGTTCGCCGGTCAGCAGCCCAGAAACCGTCTCGCCGAGCGATCAGCTCCGTACCCGAATCTGCTCTTTCGTAACTCTGAAGTACTTCCCTCCAGAACGTTCTCGGCTTATTCTGATTCAACAACGGGCCTTGCTCCTGGGCTCTTCACCAGAATTATGCTTCCATTCCGTCTCTACACTCTCCTCGCAGGGACCGCATTTGGTGCGTTCACCATTTATCTGCTATTCGGGCGCAAGGGGAAAACTGCTGCGCAGATCGAACGTGAACGGCGCGACTGGCTGAACCAGATCGGTCGCATCACTGATGGCACCGTGATCGATGTTCAGGAACTTGCCGCCAATGGCCATGCTCCGGCCACATTGTTGATCTTTCACTACGACGTCGGAGGTGTTTCTTACGAGGCCTCGCAGGATGTGACTCACTTGCGCCAGCTTATCAACCTGCACTCCTGTCGGCTGGGCCTGCCCACATCTGTGCGCTACGATCCCCAAAATCCCGGCAATTCAATTGTCGTTTCGGAAAAATGGATGGGGTTGAGGCAGTGATCAGTTGCCAGTTCCCAGTTGCCGGTTCCCAGTTCCCGGTTCCCAGTTCCCAGTTGCTGGTTGCCAGCTTCTGACTGCGAGCTTCTAGCGGTCCGACAATCGAGTTGTATTGAATAAGAACCGAGAACTGACAACTGGCAACTGATCACTGGCAACTGCTTTACCGCGTATCGATCCGCAAGAGAATTTCCACAACTTTGCGGTCGTCGAACTGGCTCATGCGTTTGGTGTCGCTGCTTTTGCCATTTACCTGGGCGTAGATTTCGTAATCCACATTCGTCGCGAGCGCCGGAAAACGGTAAATTCCGTTTTCGCCCACAATAAACGTCTTCACCGCGCGGCTGCGCGTGTCGGTTAAATAGACGATTGCATTCGGAACCGGATTGTCCTGCTTATCGAGGACTTTGCCCGTAAGCAGCCGCCCGGGAGTTGTATCTTTCTCCTTGGCAAAGTCAGGCACGGCAACTATCGCCGAGCACAGGACAAGCAGCATGAAGCTTACGAGTTGTCTTCTCAACACCTGGGTCCCATTCATCAACATCTCCTACTCAAACCAGAGTAGCCACTATTTTAGATGCAGCCCCGTATCCACCCGCTCATTACTTTCAATGTGCACGGTGACCTCCGGCCCTGGCTGCAAATGCTTGTAAAAAGGCGATCTATAGCCTTTCAGGTCCGGCCAGATCATGTAATCCTGCCTTCCCACCGGCACGGCCTGCTCAAATTCCCCCAGCCCGTTCGAATAGACCTCCCATTTCGCCTTCTTGTCCCCTGCCCTGCGGATCTTCACTGGCACACCGTGCACCGGCCGGTCATCTGGCCCCCACACCGTGCCAAAAATCAGCGCGTAATCCTTCGGCGAGGACTTTTGCTTGGGTTTTTCAGCTTGGATAACTTGGCAGGAGGCCAGGATCAACGCGAAACATGACACAAGAGTCAAAGAAAGCCGGAAAAATTGTGCGCTAGGAATAATCGCCGTCCTCGGTCTCTTCTTCGTCTTCATCTTCCTCGTACTCTTCTTCCTCATCGACAGCCTTGAGTTCAACAGGATTGATCGTCGTCACTTCGAACTCCATTCCACACTCTGGGCAAGGGATGACTTCGCCCTCATCGACCTCGTCCTCTTCTACATCCAAACTGCTCTCGCACTCCGGACAATGCAGCATGTCGCCCTCCGATCGGTGTCTCGGTTTTATGATTGCACGTCAGTATATTTATTGTCTTCCGGCGATTAGGTCAAGTGGCAGAAATCCCGCTCTCGACAGGATTTTAGAATGAGTTAACCCCACACTACAGGTTCTGGTTGATTAGCTCAGATCGATGCGTGAGCATCACTTGTCGCCAACTGCTCAGCGCCCACGACGGGAACCACTCCCGCACAAAGCTCACCAGCGATATTCAGCAGTCGCTCCACGTGCCGAGTCCAACTGAAGGCTTGTGCTCGCAATGCTCCAAAGGCAACCAGCTTCGATCTGGTCTCTCCTGAACGGGCCACGCTTGCAACTGTTTCCGCCAGCGACTCGGGGTCGAATGTGTTGAAGTACAACGCCGCATCTCTGCAAACTTCCCGATGAACGCGCCGGTCAGCAGCCACGATTGGCAGGCCGCTGGCCATCGCTTCCACCATTGGATGAGCGAAGGTTTCCGCATACGCCGCGCTCACATAGAGATCACACGATCGATAGACGTTGTACAACGCATCGTACGGAACCGGTCCGAGTTGCACGACACTCTCCGAAATCCCCAGTTCTCTCAAAAGCCGGGCTGCAGTCGTCGAATCATACCCGCCGGCCTTCTTCCCGGATTCCATGCTGCACGTCAATACAAGCCGCACTTTTTCCGGCGCCAGCTTTCGGGCAAGCAAAGGCAAAGCCCGTAGGAGAGTTTCAAAGTTTCGATAGTAGTTGTAGTGGCTGACAAACAGGAGCCGATAACAATCTGCAGTCTCATCAAGCTTCCGTTGCACGTCTTTGGGCAACTGCTTTGCCCCGCCACAAAACGTCTCCCGGTCAAACCCGTGATGAATCGTGCATACAGGCTTTCCCGTCCACTGGGAAAGCTCTTCTGCAAATGCCGAGCTTGGCGCAATCGTGCGGTCCGCCCACACCAGAGACTTCTTCGCCAACACTCCTCGCAGAACATTTGCCGCCAGCATCCCGTATTCGTGCCGTCTCCACAGGTCACGTGAGAATTCGCGAGAGGTATAGAGCGAATTACCACTCAGCAGGATTTGAGGAATCGGAGACTTGCGTAACGCGAAGTTGCCCGCGGAAATCAGAACATCTGCTCGCGATTGGCGAATTAGCTGGCGCAATTCGAACTGCTCAAACAAGTACCGCCGTGTGGCGCCGAAGGCTTTAGGCGGAGAGATGACTTCCACTCCCGCTAGCTGATCGAATTCCTTCCGTAGCGCCGGCTGCACCGCAAGGATTGTCCTCACGTCCTGATGACGCGACAGGCGGGGTACAACGTTATAAAGATATGTGAGCCCGGCCCCGGCGTTGGCTGCGAGCCCGTTCAGGAATATGCGGATCACTGCGCTCCCACCGGAACGGCAAAGGGAGCTTCAGACGCTGCGAGTTCATTTTCTTGAACGCTGCTCATAGGCGACGGCAACAGGTCCGTCAGAATGAACGCCATCACCCAGAAGAAAACGGATACGTAATAGCCCACTGCAAAAAGCCAGTCTTCAAAGCCTGCACCAATCACGCCGGCAATAATCACAGCCGCGGCAGGCACTGCAGGCGACCCAATATTCCCGCTTCTTCGTAACTGACTCAGCGCTCTCTTCGCCTGCCAGGCAGTCACGAGCACCAGCAGATAAAATGGAAAAACTCCAAGCAGTCCAGACCATTCCATGATGGCGAGATAGCTGTTCCCATGCTCGCGCACCATCCTGGATTCGATAAATCGCGACCGCGTAAATTCAAAATCGATTGTGCTCTGCCCGCTCACGCTGGTGCCAAATCCACTGCCAAACCATGGGTGCTTCTTGATCACCGTCATTGTCTCGTCCCACGGCCGTATTCGTGATCCCAGAAGCCCTTCCCCTGGTTTCCCCTTGTACAGAAACAACGACGCAACGGACTCGGACTGGTCGTCTTGCAGTGTTTCTAGCGGACGAGGCACAAACATTACCGTGAGCGTAGCAATAACTAGGGTCACAACAACTCCGCTCACAATCAGCCGATACTGCCGAACTGCGACCGCAATCGCGAAGCACGATACCGCAGCAGCGGCAATTCCTGCACGTGAGAAACTGCTCATCAAGAGAGTGCCCGCCAGGCAGACCTCAAGCCCGACCCGTCGCCTGGTGACCATCGATTCCGCGGAGAGAAATCCCCAGAAAAGCACCGGAACTACAATGACTCCCATCACCGCACCGAGCGAGTTGGGATTGCCAAAGATTGGCTCCCGGACCACGAAATACATGAATGCGGCGATGTACATCGCGATCTCGCATGCGAGCAGCAGCTTGCGGAAAAATTTTTCTGGCTCAAACGGACTTACGGTCAGCCTTGCTCCCATTGCTGCGTAGGCAAAGAGCAAAAACAAACTTAGAGACTTGAGAAGCGCTTCCTCCGGATAACCCGATACCGACGCGGAAACCGTGGCGGATAGAACGCAAAATAGCGCAAGCAAGTGAATCGTCCCAAGATGCCTCTGATGACGGTCCCGCATGTAGCTGGCAACCCCGACCACCACACCAATGCCGAGCACGACCCACCTGCCCTGCAGCCATGCCTCGCTCATCGGCACAACCAGCCCGGCCCACAGAAACGCCGCCATCACCATTAAGAAATAAAGTTGTTTGTACCTGGAAATTGCCGCGATGACGATTTGCGCCGCGATCACCGTCCCCAACATCTCAGGTTTTGCAAGATAATCCGGCCGTCGCAGCAGGATGAAGGCGACTAGCAGCAACCCTGCAAACAGGAGGACCAAAGTTCGTGCGGGAGATTCGCGCATGAAAAGGGCGACCTCTGCGCTTCCGATCGCGTTCCGATCATATCGTCGCAGCCCGCCGCTCGTGGTTATTGACTGAGGTTCTCTCCGCGGCCTCGACCTGGTATCGCGGCCTGCTGGGCCGCGGGCGAATTCAGGTAGTCTGCGTTGTCCTTAAATGTCGCATTTGCCAATGCTGCCCGCGCAATTCCCGCAGCGCAAAGTTCCGGGGAATAGTCTTCGATGAGCCTTTTACTTTCAGTCGCCATCCTCTCGCGAATAGTTGCATCGAGCGCCAGCTCTTTCAACGCCGCAGCCAGATGGGCAACAGAGTGGGCGGGAACGGTCCGTC
>DAIPJJ010000079.1:0-18808 GCA_036770325.1 Terriglobales bacterium | reverse complement strand
TAAGAAACAGTCAGATTGTCCTTCACTTGCTGTTCAATTGTCACTGCCGGGCCGCTTTGAGTGATGGTGGACGTTTCCGACTCAAGTCCTTGCGGGTCGATTTTGATGCGGCTGTTTCCGAACAACCGTTGCGCTCGGTTATTAAGGGTTGCATTCAACGCCGCCGCCAACATTGCGTTCGAGGCTTGCGCGCTGAACGCGGACTGGTTCCCCTGCTGGAGTTGCGCCGATTCTTCCGTGGTTTGTCCAAAAGCGAGCAGCGCGATAATGTCCGCGGTTGGAAGCGGTGGATCAGAACGATAGTTGACCTTGAGACCATTTGGCTTACTGACGTCTCCTGTCAGCGAAAGCGTAACGTCATAATCACGCACCCGCGTGACCGCTTCAAGGTCCAGAAAGGGGGTGGTCACAGCAGGATTGCTGAACGAAACACCACCACGCTCGAGCCGATATTTGGCCCCGTTGAAGTACGCCTCGCCCTCAAATACATCAGCGCGGCCGAGCAGAATCGGTTTGGCTGCGCTACCGCGCACGCGCAGGTCGGCGGAACCCTGCAGACGAACTACGCTGGTCTGCATTTGCAGCTCAGGCGCGGTTGAGACGTGAAGGTCCAAACGAATCGTGTTCAGGACCGGATCAGTTTGAGGCAAGCTGGAAATCTGCGCCGTTCGTTCGAGATAAGCGCCAAAATCGAAACCAGGCGTGAACGCCAGCTTGTTTACTATGATGTCGCCGGAGAGCAGCGATCCCGAAGAACTCCCGCTCCACCGCAATGCCGCATTTGCGGTGGAACTGACGCCGGGCGGATAACGCAGCCGTACGGAGTCGGCAGTGGCATTGAGATCGAAGTTCACCTGCCTGCCCACGAGTTCTGCGTGACCTTTGAATCCGACAGAACCACCCCCGACCCGCGCGTTCAGGCTCTCGATTGTTACCTGGTTCTGATTGAAAAGCAGGCTTCCGTTTATTTCGCTGAGAGCGCTGGGCAGGTTGATGTCCGCAATCGCCCCATTGTTGATTTGCAATTTGCCCTTGAGCAACGGGGCTTCTAACGTGCCTGTGACGCGGCCATCGCCGGAAATTGTTCCGGAGCTTGTAATGTCGGAGTCGTAACTTTGGATTACCTTAAGATCGACCTTACCGTTCGCCTGAAAATCGACTGCGCGGTCACCACCAAACCGCATCAATCCGCCTGCGAAGAAATCCGAGTTCTCACCGAGGACGTGGAATCTGTCGACACTGAAAGCCTGGTCAGAGAGCACAAAATGAATCGGCCCATCGTTACGAAAACTGGTTTTGCCTGCCTCAGCGTATAAATCGCTCAAGCCGCCGGTAAGGCGCAAGCGCCTCCAATCGAGCATGGGCCCGTCAACAGCCACATCTCCAGCGATGAGGGAATGCCGCACCACGCGATTGTGCAGATAAGACACAATGAATGCGTCGGCGTTGAGATGAGAAAAATGAGCGTTGATGTGGGTTGGCCATTGCTCACGTAATTGGACGGCTCCGTCGACCTGCAATTCGGCGTCCTTGAAATTGGACCTGCCAGTAATGTTCACGTTGCCACCGCGCGAGACTGCATTCAGCAGGAAGTTCCCCTCGAGCTGATCATTGAGGCTCAAGTTGCGAAGTTCTACGTCTGCGGTCACCTGCGGCGCCCTTGCAGTGCCGGATACCTGAGCAGCAAAGTCCAGTTCGCCTGCGAATTTGATGGCTGCCTGCTTCACTGGAGCAATATCCGCAAGGTTGAAGTTTCCGCCGCGCAGAGCGAATTGGAACCGGGTAGATGAAATGTCGTAGATGCCATCTCCCGTAATGAGCGCTTGTCCGCGTGTGATTCGCAGGTTTTTGATGGAGGCTTCTGTTCCGTTCAAACTCACAGATGCACTCGCGGAGTCGAACGCCTGGCCATGAAGGTTCACAGGTACCAAGTGAAACTCTCCTTGACCCTGTGGCTTTTCGCGTGATCCCGACAGTTGAAACTCCCCAGAGAACTTTCCAGCAATCTCGCCATCGTAGCCGGCTAGACTCGCGAGCTCGCCAGCCTCGGCATTCTGGACACTCACACGAAAATGCAAAGGATTTTCTGGTTCGAGGTTCCATCCGCTCAGGTTCGCGTTACCATTCAGTCTCACGACTGCGTCGGCGTGCTGTAGCACCGCGTTTCGCACCGAGACGTTCGTCGCCGAGGCCTGAAGATCAGTATTCAGAGAATCCCAATGCGCTTGTCTCCTGACGCCTTTGATTTCCGCCAGTGTGTCAAAGTCTGCCAGTTGCAAATTTCCGGCTAGTCTCAAATTCGTAGACTTCCCGCTCACGCTGCCGTTAAAAGCTGCACGTCCGTTGACGACGACCGGCGCTCCGGACGGAAACAGTTGCGAAATGACCGGTTGCCATTCCCGCATGTCGCTTGAGGCAAATGAGAACCTCACTGCTGTTGCCGGCGATCCCGTCGCGCGAATCTCGCTCGATGGCGTATTCGCTGAGAATTCATTCAATTGAAAATCGCCCGATCGAAAGTCATAGGCTGCCCGACCGGTTGATGCCAGGGGAATCTGATTTGCTGGAGTTTTCGGCAGAGGCTTAACAGTCCACTCAGCATTTGCCCGTGCAAAGTCAACCGATTGTTTCCAGCGAATCTCGGCATTGCTGGAAAGACTGCCTGAAAACCTCAAGTGATTGATGCCAGCAAAACCCGGACCAAGTCCGGACATTATTTCCGAGACTGCCAGATTCTTTCCGCTAATCCTGAGAATTCCTTCTTGTGCTTGTTGCTTTGCGATACTTGCCGAAGCCTGCCAATTCGTGACCTCCCCATCCCCGGCCAGCGTTCCGCGCGCGAATTGACCTTCTAATTTCGAAAGCGAAAATCTTTTTGGGTCAATCGCGAACGTCCCACTCAGGAATAAGTCGCGCCCTGAAAACTCTTTGTTCTTCCACTCCGCATCAGTCAGTGCGAAAGTTCCGGACGAGTTGAAGTCCTTCGGAGACCACGAACCATCTCCGGTCAGGCGCAAGTTTCCATGTTGTAGCACCTGCTGGCGGGTTACTGCCGCAAGCTGCGGCAAATCCAGGCTGAGGTCGTATTTGCCTTTCGCAGTTAAGCTGTGAAAGTCGAAGTTGACGCTGGTGGCCTTTACTTGAGAACTCTCGGAAGAGACCTGCATGGACTGCACCAGCAGGCCACCGCGGTCCAGGTTGAAGCGCGCCTGCCCAGACCAGGCGATAGGTCGTAAGCCCGCGAACTGGTTCTCCGCCATTTCGACAGCAATATTTCCGGAATACCGCAAATGCAAGAATGAGTAACTTAGGTCGGCTGTGATGTTCCTGGTACTGAAATCCAAAGGAATGCGCTTGTCCTGCCACAGCAGTGCCCCATGCTGCACCTCAAGGCGACGCGCTGATAATGAAAATATCTGCTCGAAATCGGAAGCGTTGTTCCGCGCAACTGCTGGCTGATTTGTACTGCCGTCGGCATAAAAGATTATGTGCGCGACAGGATGCTCCAGCGTCAGCCTTCTGAATGCAAGCCTTCCACCTAATGCCGAAGACAAGCTGATCACCGCCGACATGCGGTCCACATGCACGTACGGTTGCTCGCTTGCGGCTTCTCGACCGTGAATGGTTAAGTCTCTGATTTCGACTTGCAGGAGTAGCGGGACTGTGCGGAAACTTCCCAGATCAACCCGGCCGCCGGTGGCGCTTTCGAGCTCAGCAATTGTGCGGCGTCGCGCGTATTGCTGGAAAGCATCCGTGGTCAGATAGTACAAAGCCGAAGCAATCGCGAGGACCACTAAAAGGAGTGTCAGCAGAAACGACTTGCCGATTTTTTTCCAAGGGACGCGCCAGTTCATCGTGTACCACTCTGTGAGGGCGCGCCATCAGAACTCTGCAAAATTCGAATTGTGGCTTGAGTGCGCAATTCCTGCAACCAGGTCTCAAGCATCTGATCGATTTTCTTTTGAACAAGAATTTCGCGAATTTTCGGGGCTATCTCTGCCAGGCTCACCGGATCGGAAACAGGAAGTTTGGGGACCAGTTCATCTTTGTAATATTCCTGGATTTCCTCAGGCGAAACCTGGACCGATGGCCGGAAGCGCGCGTCAATGAATCTGAGCTCCTGCAACTCGTCTGCAACGTGTTTTTCAACTAGCTTCTCGCTTACGCCATGCTCGGAGAGAATCGTTTCCCACGACTTCCCTGCACGGACCCGGACGGCGTCTTCCTTGATCGTATTGACTTGCTCCTGGACCGCTTCGGCGGGGATCGGTTTTAATTCCGCCGTCCTCATCTGTTCGCGCAACAGCTCCTGATCCGTCAGCCGATCGAGCGCTGCTTTTCTGTCTTCTTGCGTGATTTGGGTAATGGCGTGATTCTGAAGAAGACACTCGACACGCAGTTCGTCTTCCAAGTCGCTGAGCAGAACTACATGCCCATTGACCGTCGCAACCGTGCGGTCGAGTATCTCGTCTGACCTCGCACGAGCGGAACACAACAGGAGGAACCCGCCGAGGATCCAGAATCTGATCATCAGAATGCCTGCCCAATACTGAAGTACACGTTGAAGCGGCTTGCGTGTGTAACTCCGGTGAATTGGTACACGGTAACCGCAGGATCGATAGTGCTTGGCTGCCCGTCAGTCCCGGGAAAAACCGTCGGGTTCAGGTTATAGCCAAAGTCCAAGCGAACCGGCCCGACAGGCGTCTTGTACAGAATGCCCAACCCGATGGCATGAGAAATATAGTTGTATGTACAAAAGGTGGCAGGCGTAGCACTTGGTCCCGTTTGAACCACGGAGCCAATCGCCTGCGAACACCTGCTCGTGTCCTGATGCCAGCGAAGCAGGCTCTCTGCCAAGTGCCTGCCGTCGGTAAAAACATTACCCATGTCGTGGAATATTGCAAAGCTCAAATTGTCCTGCACGAATGGCAGCGTTGGCGGAGGAAAGCGCAGTTCAAAGCTATTCAGGAACAGTGCCGAGCCCCCGGTCGGAAAACCGGTGACCGGGTCGCGTGGACCAGCCTGATTCAGCCCGAATCCTCGATGCGAGTTGCCGCCGCCCATAAAGAAGCGTTCAGCCAATGGAATTGGGCTGAGATTTGCAGGTGTCTGCTCGCCGGGCTGTGTGATCACCGTGTTCCCAAATGGATTCTCCAATCCGATCTGCGTGGAACGCGCGAACACGAACGGGCGGCCATTTACTTTTCCAAACGGATGATACGTGGAATTCTGGACCAGGATTCTGCTGAAATCGGCCTGCGAACCGAAGTAGCTCGCTGCCACTCCTGCATCGATGGTGTTGTAACTGCCTCGAGTGGTCTGCAGGTCGTTGTCACGATGATTGCGAAGATAGCTGAAGCCCGGCTCTCCTACACGCACCGGCAGTGACAGCAAAGGAATCTGGTCCGGGCTCACCAAAACGTCGGTCGCCTTTACCAGCCGATAATTGAAGCGGTAGTTCATCACGCCGATCGGTGTGCCATCCAACTTCTGGCTCACCACCTGCTCCGCTTGCACTGAACCCTCCAGGCGTTGCGAGGTGAAAGTGGCCACATCAACGGTGTGATCGAAAAAACCGGTGAGCGTAAGTTTTAGCTTGGGATCATTGAACCAGCGCGGCGCGTCGTAGCTGATCAAACCGCGTTGCTGCAATCGGCCAACTCGGGATTCAAACGTGATCGTATGATTGCGTCCGCGAAAGTTAATCCGGCTGATATCGAGGGAGGCTAATGGGCTTATGCCGGCTGTCCCAAGCGGCTGTCGCGCCCCGCCCGGAAGGCCAGTTTGGAATTCAAATCCGGCGCCGTAGTTGAATGTGTATCGCTTGGCTTCCTGGACTTGCACGAGCACATTCTTGCTTGGCTCTGTCCCCTCGGGATTCTGCACCGCCGTATCCACCTGACTGAATATCCCTAAGTCGTAGAGTTTTTGCTGTGTGCGCAAAAGGTCTCCCTGGCTGAGCGGATCACCCGGTTTCATTTGCAATTCATGGTCAATTACATACGCCCGAGTGTGCTCTCTTCCGGAGACCAGCACCCGATCCACAAATCGTCGCTCTCCTTCAGAAATCTTATAGACCACGTTCATGCGGTTGTCTGGAGCCGGTGTCGCGCTGGCATCGAAGGTCGCATTGGGAAATCCGCTATCGTAGTAATAGTTCAGAATGATGTCGCGATCATCGGCAATGCGGGAATCAGAGAAAGGCTGCCCTGGACCAATGTAGAGATTCTGAAAGGCGGGATTGTCCAGTTGTGTGCTACCGACAATCTGAAATGTCCCCACACGAGATTGCGGGCCTTCTTCAACATGAATCAGAATCGCGAGATGATTCTTGACGCCCCCGTAGTTGTCGCTGACCTTGGTCTCGACCTTGACCTGTTGAAATCCGTTGGCGCGGTACATATTGTCGATGTCTCGCGCGTCGCTGCGAAGAAGCGCCTGACTATAGCGGCCGTGAGTAAGGGAAATGCTTGCTGTCTGGATATGCAGAAGCTGCAGCAAATCTTGCTGCCTGAAGTACTTGTTGCCGGTTATCTCAATTTTCGCGACTTTGTGACGCTCGCCAGGATCAATCTGATACGTAACACTCAAGGTATTGCTTTTCTGATCCGTACTTCGAGTGAGGTCTACCTTAGCGTCAAAATAACCTCGTGACTCCATGTAGTTAAGCAAGTTTCGCCGGCCTTCGTTCAGGAGGTCGTCGTCGAGGGCATGCTCTTCGTACACGGGGATGTTCCGCCTTAGAGTGGAATTGCTGATGTGAAATCCTTCAGCTCTAATCTCTACTCTCGGCCCGACTTCGATTGAGAACGTAAAATCCACGGCGTTTCGCGCGCGATCATATTTCTTGCCGGCGATTGCGACCTGCGTCAACCAACGCTGATGCTTCTGATATCGCTTGCGAATGCGCTCAAGGGCGTTGCTGACCTTCTGTGCGGAAAGCGTCTCTCCAGGATGCAGGTGCGCGAAATTTTCAAGCTGCTCTACGGTGTACAGTCCACCGCCCTGAATCGTGATGTTGCCGACGTGGGCCGGATCGCCCGAGTGAACGTGAAAGGCTGTCTCGATCTGCTGGGTCGCAGCAATTTTCCGCTCCGCGTAACTGACCGTTCCGCGATAGTACTCGTTTTGCTCCAGCAGTGACTTGATGTTTTGTACCGCGGTCTCGATTTTCTGCGTGGTAAACGGTTCTCCCAATTGCAATTTGGTGGCATTCACAATTTGAGACTGCGTGGGATGCCCGGGCGCGCCTTCAACGCTCACCAGGCCAATAAAGAAGTTCGGCTCGCTTTGAAAAGTAACCACTGCCTTGCCATCGTCAGTTCTGTGGCAGGCTGCTGTCAGCTCTGCGAACCGCCCGGTCGCGAACAGGATTCGCGCGCTCTCCTGAAGTTGCTCCCGATCAAGAATCTCGCCATCGTGGATAGGCAGCATTTTCCGGAGTGACTGCTCGTCTGCTTCCAGCAGACCCGGGATTTTGACTTCCTGGACCGGTGAGTTCAGACACGAAGTTTGAGAGCGCACGTCATGAACGGGTGAGCGATCGGCCGGGCCATTCGATTGAGACTGTGGCCACAGATTCACCGTTGGGAAGCCCAAGGCGACGGTCACAATCGCAAAGACCCGGCCCAGTCTCCTACTCAGCAAACACGCTCCTGTCTGAACTTTAAGAACTCGGATGGTGGCGGCTGATCGGGCGAGCCCGTCGCGAAATCCTCGTGCCACCGCAACTTATAATAAATGTCGCGCGAGCCAAGCTGGTTGGACACGATGGTTCGCGTTGAATCAGGGCCCATGGTTTTCGGTCACACGTCTGCTCAATGAAACCCGAATTGCAGGAAAGATACTCGCGGCAGGTGCTTTTCCCCGGTATCGGAAGCGCAGGGCAGGAGCGACTGCTCGCCTCGCGAGTCGCCATCGCCGGCTGCGGAGCTACTGGGTCAGCTTTGGCTTCCCTGCTCGCCCGCGCCGGCGTCGGAACACTCCGAATCATCGATCGCGACTACGTGGAATCGAGTAATCTTCAGCGCCAGGCGCTTTTCGACGAGTCCGATGCCGCCGATTCGCTACCCAAGGCGATTGCCGCCTGCCGGAATATTTCGAGGTTCAACTCGCAGATTATTGCGGAGCCGCACGCCACCGACCTGATTTCCGAAAACGCCGACAGTCTGCTTGGCGGTGTTCACTTGATTCTTGATGGAACCGACAACTTCGAGACCCGCTATCTGATTAACGACTGGGCCGTAAAGAACGCGATCCCTTGGATCTATGTCGGCGCAGTGGGCAGCTACGCCGTCACGATGAACGTGGTGCCCGGCGAGACGGCATGTCTGTCTTGCATTTTCCCGGAAGCACCCAATGGCGTGCTTGAAACCTGTGATACTGCAGGCATCCTCAATTCAGCGGTCAATCTTGCCGCCTCGATCGCGGCCACCGAGGCTTTGAAGATTCTCATCGGTTCTCGAGAAGACCTGCGCAGGACACTTATCTCCCATCACCTGTGGCAGAACGAACGATCAGAAATTTCCGCCGATAAGCCGAGGCCAGACTGCCGCACCTGCGGTAGGCGCGATTTTGTACATCTCGCCTGGAGTGCGCAGCAACATGTCACACTCTGCGGCCGGAATTCCGTACAGATTCGCGACCATCAAAAGGAGCTTGATCTGGCCCAGGTCGGTCGACGTCTGGCGTCGCACGGCAGTGTTCGTCAGAATGAGTTCGTATTGAGGTTCTGCAAAGAACCTTATGAAATGACAGTGTTCGCCGACGGACGAGCGATCATCAAGGGCACGACTGATCCCGGTCTTGCCCGCAGCTTTTACGCCCGCTACATCGGAAGCTGATTTACAAACCGGAACGCAAACCCGATGCGGCTTTTGCGCAATGCTTTGCAACCTCCCTCTTCATTGGCTTTCTAGCTTTGCGAAGTGTTCAGCAAAAACAGGTAAATATCGCGGAATTTGGGACGCTCTGTAACAACTGGCATCTTACCTGCTGGCACGTTGGCAGATTGCCCAGGAGGTAGTATGCGTATTCTCACCGTTCTCTGTGCCTCGGTTTTGCTCTCTTCGATAGCTTTCTCGCAAAGCATGGTGCCCGGACGTCCCGGATTTGTCGGTTGTGGTGGCGGCCCCTATATCCCGATGGTGACCACCCCTCAAGTTTCTTTGCAAACCGTTTCCCCATCTCCGGTAGGCGCTAGCAACGCCACATGGGGCCTGGTGGCTGGCGCGACCAATGCCACCTTGTCGGTCAGTAACGTTAACGGAAATGTCGGCGGAACATACACCCAGCCGGTTTGGTATGCGGGAGGAACGACTCCTCTGATTTCCTCTCCTGCGGTTCAGCTTCCCGTTCCGATCGCGCAGAACCAGAACATGGCGCGCATGGAGCGGGAGCGTGAACACGAGCGTATGGCCAGTGTTGATCGGGCGTGGGTCTATTTCGCTTCTGAAGAAGAGACCGCCAGTCCCGTGGCGGCGTCAGTTGCAGCGAAATCGAGCCGGCCTGCCGCCCGCACCATCACTAATCAGGATGTCGAAAAGGTGAACCAGAACAATGGTTCAGTGAAGTACGACGGGAAGACTGAACAGATTAAGTAGGTCGTCCGGCCCTCTCTCGCCCGCCTGCGGCGTACGAGAGAGGGATGACAATCTTCACCTTTCCGCCACGCTTTCCAGAACATTGAAGAATTCCGGATAAGAGATAACCGCCACATCTGCGCCTTTGATCTCTGTTTCTCCTTCGGCGCGTAAAGCGGCGACAGCAAAGGCCATGGCGATTCGGTGGTCACCGAACGAATCGATCGATGCGCCATGCAGCTTCTGCCCGCCAGGAATCTTCAGACCATCATCGAATTCCTGTACCTCAGCTCCCATCGCGCGAAGGTTTTTCGCGACGCTCGCTATCCGGTCGGATTCTTTTACCCGCAGTTCGCGCGCATCGCGAATCTCGATCCCGTCTCTTGTGTACGGAGCAATTGCCGCCAGCACCGGGATTTCATCGATCAGTGCGGCTGTGTCCTCAGTGGTGATACGCGCGCCGTTGAGTGTCCCGCCTTGCACTTGTGCCAGGCCAACGAGTTCTCCGTGCTCTTCGCGCATGTCGCTGAGAGCAATACGCACGCCGAGCCCAACCAAAAAATCCAGGAGGCGGGCCCGGGTTGGATTCAGAAGCAACCCCGAGATCGTAACCTGAGAATCTGGAAACAATGCCGCCGCACACAGGAAAAATGCAGCACTTGAAATGTCACCGGGAATTGTGGCTTCAATTGCTTTGAGCTTCTGGCCGCCCTCGATGCTCACTTCCTTCATTCGCCGTTCAAGATGTGTCCCGAACGCCTGCAGCGCCTGTTCGCCGTGATCGCGAGTCTGAATTGGTTCTTTCACCGTCGTGGTTCCGTCAGCATAAAGACCAGCAAATAGCAACGAGGTCTTCACCTGCGCACTCGCAACCGGAAGCGTGTAGTTGATCGCCTTCAGCTTACCACCAGTTATTTTCAATGGCGGGCGATCGCCTTGTGCTGAAGTGATCTTCGCACCCATCATTTCAAGTGGCTTGGTGATGCGGGCCATCGGACGCCGCGATAGTGACTCGTCTCCCTTCAGTTCGGTGGTGAATTTCTGCCCGGCGAGAATCCCGCTCAGCATGCGAATCGTCGAACCCGAGTTCCCACAATCCAGCGGCTCGCCTGGAGTTTTGAGCTTTGGACCCTTTCCATAAATCGCAACCGCGTTGCCGATCCGTTCGCACTTCACGCCAAGCGACTGCAAACATGCGAGCGTACTGGCGCAATCTGCACCAGTAGAAAAGTTCTCCAGTTTCGTCATGCCGTCGGCAATGGCGCCGAGCATGGCATAGCGGTGAGAAATGGATTTGTCACCCGGAGGACTGATGGTCCCTGAAAGGCCCTTCGCCGGACGTATGACTACCGTGTTCTTTTCAGACATTCTCTTCAATATATCGAATGCCCGCCTTTTCTGGCCCAGGTACTACCGAGTTTTTTGGACAATTGACAATCCATGCCTTAAGTTCCGAAAATCGTTGTACTACGCTGTTTCCCCACCTGCCCTTGGTGCTTGAAACAATTCTGGAACTTTGCTATGCCGCCGCCCGCCATATCCCTTAGGAGAACCCAGCTCTATGCAGTTACGCGCAGTAACACTTACCACACTAAGTGTGTTCGGGTGCTTCGGCTTTGCGAGCATTGCGAAGGCACAAGTCAGGCCCTTTGAACCCGGAACAGAACGTCCGATGTTTCGCCGGTTTCGGCACCCGCTTCGTGCGCCGAAGAATTCTATTGAAGCGGCCAGCACTCCCCTGAAAACCTGGAATGGTTCCTTCAGCTACGCTGGAAAGACGTACAGATACAACATGGTTGGCACCGCCCCGTCTGGTGGCGCGTCAACCACGGTGGCGGTGGAAATTATTCCGGTAAAAGTCGTGATCACCAGCCGAAGCGGCGTGAAGACTACGTACGACCCTTCCCATGTCTTGTCGAACGGCAACACGGTAACCGCCAACGCGGTGGCGTCGCCCCTGTTCAAGAAAATCTCATTCACCTCGGGCGGGGTAAATATGGGCACCACGCAGTATATCGACGCCTATCAGCGCGCGAATTTCTGGGGCACGGTAAAGAGCCACACCGGATATCACTTGCTGCTGGGCGGTCCGACGGTTCTTGCAAAACAGACGTTAAGCCCTTCAGCGAGTAAAGGCAAAACCGGCGTCGTATTTGGTTTCAACGCCGGACTCGTGGACATCAATTGGTTCGACGCGCAGCTTCAAAGCCTGATCACGAAACTTGGAGTCCAGCCCAATACGCTTCCAATTTTTCTTACCTACGACGTCTATCTCACGGATAGTGGCTCCTGTTGTATAGGTGGGTATCACAGCGCGGAAGGCAGCATCTCCGCGCCCCAGGCGTATGCGCACGCCACTTACGTAAGCCATGCGGGATCGTTCGCGCAGGATGTTTCTGCACTTTCGCATGAGATTGGGGAATGGGCAGACGATCCGCTCGTGGTCAATACTGGCGGGAACAACACTCCCTGCGGAATCCTCGAAAATGGCGACCCACTCGAGAACGACGCTAACTTTGGGGACTTTCCTTATAAGGGAACGAACGGCTTCACATATAACTTGCAGGACCTCGTGACGCTTCCCTACTTCGGAGCTTCGCCGAGCACGTCCGTAAATGGCGAGTTCACATTCCACGGCGAAGGCTTGACGGTTTGTGAGAATGGATCGTAGTGTGTGGCAGATTTGAATTACTCGGGACTCGAATGACATAGAGTCCCGATTTCGTTTTAGGTATCTACTTCACAGTGACATTGATCGTACTTTGCGCCGCGGCGAGGTACCACTTGTCCAGGGCAGTCACGGCGATACGATGTTTTCCTGGTGCGAATCAACCGTCAGCGTGAATAGATCGAATCAAGAAAGGCCCTGAAAATTCTTCCCGCCTCTTCCGGCTGCTCCCAGGGCGAATAGTGTCCGGCTTTCGCGATCACCTTCATCTGGCTTCCGGCAATGTTTTGCTTCATCAACTCGGCTTCAGGAACTCCAGTCATGCGGTCTTCGTCTCCAGTGATGATGAGCGTCGGCACGTTGATCGTCCTCAGGGTCGTGATCGAATCGCTGCGCTCGGCCATGCCGCGCTGCACTCCGGCAATATCTTCAGCGGACATTTTGCGCATCATTCGAAGCGCACCCTCAACCAAATCGGGACGTGAGCTGCGGGTCGTTTCGCCGAGCACTTTCTGCAGCATGCCTTCGAAGAAGGGTTCGGTTCCGCGGTTGAGAACGTCCTTTGCAGCCTCAAGCCGCCCATTGCGCGCTTCGGGAGTGTCCGCCTGTGCCTTCGTGTTGCAGAGAACCAGTGCGGTTACTCGGTCGCGAAATCTCCGCCAGAACTCGAAGATTGTATAGCCCCCAATGGAAACCCCCACGATCGGCGCACGTTCTACGCCGGCATCAGTCATCACTCGAGCAACATCATTGGCATGCTTTGCCATAGTTGCAGGACCTTCACCCAGGGCTGACTCGCCATGGCCGCGCAGGTCGGGCATGATCAGCTGATATCGCGACGCAAGAAATTGTGTGATGGGTAGCCAGAATTCGTGATTTACAGGAAAGGGATGCAGCAGAACTACAGCCGGGCCGGAGCCGGCTAGGTCGAAAAAGATTTTGGCGCCGTCGCTGACGACTCGTTGCATTGCGAAATTATATGTGGGAACCTCACTCCTCAGAATGGGGACGCGGGTGTCCTCGCCCGCGCTTGCAGCGAATTACATTGTTACATCCATTTTTCGGGAGCTATGGACAGCGCCGTCAGACGCGCAGCTACATTAGTGCCATTGGGATCAAACATCAGATCGTATGAAACTGCCACAAGTCCGTATCCAAGAGAAACGAGAACAGCAAGTCCTGCGATACCCACCATTGCGCCGATCGCCTCAGGTTCGGAGAAAACCTCTTCCAATACACAATCTCTCAGCGCCCCAAAAAAATTGCGAAAAAACTTACGCGTGCTTGCTCTTGCTGAGCTGGAATGATCATTCAAACGTTACGGACTACGGATTTGTCGCCTGCTGTGCCGTCTGTCCGGACACTTGCGCCGCGAGCAGATGCGGTTCTTCCGGCATCACGATCCACGCAATAACATAACCAATCAAGCCCACGCCAGCCGGAATGAGCGCCGTGATCAGCCAAACCACTCTCACCAGCGTTGGGTCGAGGTCGAAATATTCCGCTACTCCCAGACAGACGCCGGCAATTTTTCGCCCTTCACGAGGCCGAACCAGCCGCTTGCGGGCGATCACGCCTCCGACCCGGGTGCCACAATAGGCACAGACATTAGCATCGTCCTGAATCGATTTGCCGCAGTAATTACAGTACATAGTTCACCTCGCACATAAGAATACGATTTCGGAGCCCTAAATGTTTCCCAGGAATTCGTACTCCGAGCAGGCACTACGACCCTTTATACGGCTCCTTTATTCGTTTGCGAGCGGTATCGGCCTGGGTCGAATGGGAATCGAGCGCGAGCACGGCCTGATATTGCTTTAGCGCCAAGTCCCGTTTCTGCAGCAAATCATACATCTCTCCAGCACCGAGCGCCGCCTTTTGCGCGATCTCCGGCTCGGGTTTGGCTATCTCATTTACCTGCTCGTAGGCGGCAGCAGCAGACGCATACCTCTTCTGGCTGCGAAGCAGGTCTCCCAGAGCGGTCGCGGCAATTTCGTAATGCAGGCCGGAGTACTTCCCTTTCTTGCCATCCTGCCAGACTTTGCGGTATATCTCTTCGGCTTCATGTGGCTGACCTTTTGCGTTGAGCAGGTTGCCTTCCTCCATTGCGAAGAGCACGTTGTGCGGGTACCGCGGTTCAAGCGTGCGCAGGATTTCAAGTGATTCATCGAACCGTCGTTCCCGTCGCAGAAACACAACCAACACGATTTTCGCATCGACGCTGGCGTCTCCTTCTCCGGCTGCCGCCTGGTGCAGGTACTCAAGCCCCTTTTCCTTGTTCCCGCCGAGCCCCACCATGCTCGAAGCGGTTTTTACTGCCCAGGGAAGATTGCCTACCACGTAGTTGTGCGCCCCCACGATAAACTTGGCGTCCACATTCCCCGGGTCGAGTTCCAACAGCTTTTCGTGATCGTGGCGCGCGGAAACCGCGTTCCTAAGCGCCGAAAGCCAGGCGTGCTCGATGAGCGCTGTATAGGTCGCAAATTCTGCTTTAGTTACCCCGCGAGCGTACAGCGCGCGAATATCTTTTGGGTTTGCTTGTAAGGACCGATCTTCGATTGCCAGCGCCTTCTGCACCAGGGACTTGATTTGCTCGCAAATATGCGGGTCTGCCTTGCGATGGGTCGCACTCAGAAAACTATCGTTTGCGTACTCGCCTGCGCTCAGGGCGCCAATCCGATAGAGCTCGGCGAACAGAACCGCGTTCAACAGATGGTTAATGGCCGTGGGATCTTCCGGATGCCGTTGCCAGAGGAGGGTGAATTCCTGGATCGAGCGCTCGTATTCCATGTTGTAGAAGTGATCGAACGCCTGAGAGATTAAAGACTCGTTGGTTCGGGAGGTCGACGACTGTGTGGCCGGGAGCGCTGCGGTTTTTATCCCGGCCCGCTGTGCGCAAGCAAGACTAGTCAGCAAAATGACGACAGCAACAGCACGGGACGCCTTAGCAAGCTGCACGAAGAACCCCACAGGATGTTAACCGCAGTGTAGGTGACAACATTCAGCGTTCCCAAGCCGGTCGCTTCAGATTTGCGGCTTTACCGGCCCATCTACACGAAACTATTTATAAAGTTTGCACTATCCGAGTAAATCTTGCTCGACAAACGAGCAAATTGCTGGCAAAAGGGAAACGTAAGCTTCTCACTCAGTTGAAGTTTCGTTGCATACGCTTTGGAACAAAACGTGCGTTCTCGCAACGCGATCGGAATGTTTATGAGCGATGCGGTTCACGATGTGCAACAGGAATTTTGGCGCCCTCCCCTGTCACAGCTTAATGCTGAGACAAATCTGGCCGAAGCCTGTCGCCGCTGCGGAACCGAATTCATGGTTGGCGCTGCATTTTGCCATATCTGCGGCGCCAATCGTCATCGCCTTGACTTGATTCCAGTTGGCAACTGGGCTAAGTACCTGGCGATTCTTCGGGCCTTGGAATTCGGCAGCGTAAAGGCCTGGTTCGGGCTGCCCCTCCCCACACTTTTTGCCTTCCTGATCGGCGTGGCATTTGTGATCATTGCCCTCTCGATGAGTTTCATTAGCGTGCACGACAATGCTGACTTCCAGGCAGTTCAGCTATGGCGAATTCAGTGGCTTATGGCAGCCTGCGCGGCGTTCTTAGCGGGCATCCTTCTCAGGAATCGGAAACCAAAGAACTAGTTTTGCCGGCCTCCCCCTGCCTCCCAATTCTTCTACCAGTGTGGTTCACCGGGCCACTTCCTTGCCCTATTGAGTAGGCGCTCTTGATAGCCTCGAGCACGTAAGCTTTTGCCAACAGCGTTCCCAACGACAACCCGCGACCCAGCGCGAGCTGGCAGGCCAGCGCGGTTGAGAAGGCGCACCCGGTCCCGTGCGTGTTACGGGACTCCAGCCGATTTGAGCGAAACATTTGAAGAGGGCGGTTCCGCTCACTTAGCAGATCGAGCGCCGGGTCAAGGTGTCCGCCCGTAATAACTACGGTGCGCGCTCCCATCTCATGTAGCCTGCGCGCCGCGCACTTCATATGCTCCGGGCTTTGCACCTGCATTCCGGTCAATAGAGCAGCCTCATCCACATTCGGCGTGACCACATCGACTATAGGAAAAAGCCTCTCAACCAGAACCCTGAGACCGGACTCGTCCAACAATGCTGCGCCTGAAGAGGAGTTGATCACTGGATCAAGAACCACATTGGATAGCTTTGCGGATGACAAAAATTCCGCCACGGCACCTGCGATTTCTTGGTTCGCGAGCATGCCAATGTGTACCGCAGAGACCTTCACGTCCCGCGTCAGTTCGTCCAAGCTATCGGTAAGTAGCTGCTGCTCAACCGGTGCTACCCGCTGAACGCCTGCCGTGGATTGAACAGTCAGGGCGGTAATCGCTGAGACGCCGTAGCAGCCATGGGCCGCAATCGTCTTGATGTCTGCCGTCACGCCGGCCCCCGAGGAGGGGTCAAAACCGGCGATGCTGAGTACTATCGGCGGCGGTTCCGGCATGTAGCGAATGTAGCCCAAGAAAAGGGTGCGCCGCAAAACGGGAATCGATTTTGTGCGTAATGCCACAGGATTCTCGCAAGTAATAGAAAATAAAATAGTTTTATCGACTGGGCGTAAGTTGCTGAAAACACAATTACGAAAATATTGCACTCTGATCCGCACGGCCGTTATTGATCGACTGGTAAACAGCTATGACTCTGATCCTCAGCAACATAGCTTTCATTGTTGACTGCGTGCAGCAGGTTACGTCACGTATCTATAACCGTACTAAGGTACTTATACACAGCATTGCTGATTGACACGTCTCCCACGGCCACTTAGCATTTCGACAATTGAACGAAAGTTTGGGTGAGGAGGGCGACTTTGACGATGGAGGGTATCTGATGCGATTACGAATAGCTCAAGGGTTGACATTGGCTTTACTCGTCAGCTTGGGAGCGGCTCAGGGGCCAACCAGCTCAGGGTCAGCTAACCACCCGACCGATTCAATACAAACAGCGCCCAAGACGGCGGAGGCGATTTCGCTCACCCGGCCAGGCGCGCAGCCATATCAGATAGGAACCGCGTCCTGGTATGGAGAGTTCTTCGAAGGTAAGCCTACTGCGAGCGGCGAACCTTATAACATGTATGACCTGACCGCGGCTCATATGACTTTGCCGCTGGGAACATTCGTCAGGGTAACCAATTTGCGAAACCGCCGAGCGGTCATCGTCAGGATCAATGACCGCGGCCCAGTAGTTCCGGGCCGAATTATTGATCTCTCGTACAACGCGGCTCGCGTCCTGAAATTCCAGCAAAAGGGTCTTCAACGCGTCCGCCTGGACGTGGTTCCAGCCTGGCAAGCTCCTGCCGTGATGGCGATGCTGCGCGAACCAGACTTACAGCGGTAGCTCCACAGATTGGTAAAAGGGACGGGCTCTCCCCTCCCTTGTTGCCTTATTTGGGGATCAGTTTGGGTGGCCAGTCCTGCAAAAGTCAGTAAAGGCAAGTCTTCTGTTCTCGACCCTTGAGTGGAAATATCTCTGACTTGGCATAGACTCGTACTATGGTTTCGTCGAGTTCGTTTTCAACTGACAAACTGCCGAAAGCTCCACCCGAGGAGCGCCTGATAGTGGCGTTGGATGTTTCGTCCGCTGCTGACGCACAAAGAATCGTCACCGCGCTTGGCGAGTCCGTCCGATTCTACAAGGTCGGAATGCAGCTTTACACCGCAGAGGGCCCGACGGTGGTCCGCGAACTAGTGCATGCGGGCAAGCAGGTATTTCTAGACCTGAAGTATCACGATATTCCGAACACAGTGGCAGCAGCGGTCAGCGAAGCCGCACAGCTTGGGGTCAGTATGCTGACCGTGCACGCCAGCGGCGGGACGAAAATGCTGCAGGCTGCGGCCAATGCTGCGCGGGCGCAAGCAATTTCAGGGGATATCGAGCATTTTCCAAGAGTTGTGGCTGTCACCGTTCTTACCAGCATGGATCAGGAAAGCTTGGATGAGGTTGGCGTGAGCGCGCCTGTGGTAGATCAGGTCGTGCGGATGGCCTCTATGGCGCTCAAGGCCGGATGTGCGGGGATTGTCAGCTCAGCGCAAGAGGTCAAGACATTGCGCGAGAAACTTGGAGGCAAATTCCTTGCGATCACCCCAGGGGTTCGCCCTGCGGGGGCCGAATATGGAGATCAGGCGCGCGTTGTGACCCCGACACAAGCAATATCGGCCGGCGCAAGCCACATCGTGGTTGGACGGCCCATCACCGCAGCTCCGACCCCTGCCGAGGCGGCTGCCCAAATCCTCCAGGAAATCAGGTCAGCGAAAGCCTAAGTCGCCCAAAATGTCGAGCCAGAAATCTCTGTCCTCGCTTCGCATCGCAGTAGGATGCCTGTTCCTGATCTTCGCCGAGTACAAAGTCTTCGGTGTTCAGTTTACGCTGCACGGTGGTTTTCAATACTGGATCGACCTGTTTTTACGTGGAGGGGCTTACCCCTTCATGGTTCCTGTATTGAAGAATTTCGTTCTTCCCCACGCAACTCTGATAGCGTTCCTCGTCGCGTATGGTGAACTGGCGATTGGCATCTCGTTAGTGCTCGGCATCTGGG
>DAIPJJ010000078.1:0-18838 GCA_036770325.1 Terriglobales bacterium | reverse complement strand
GTCAGAGAAGCGAGTGCAAAGAACCCTGCTGCAAACCAGATGTGCGCGGGTGAGGGTGGTTGAAGTACGCCGGATGCTCTAGTTTGCATCGGCGAGGACGCCCGTGCCCCCACAAACTCCCCCGGCATCACCGGCGAGGACGTCCGCGCCCCCACAACTTCCATCTTTGCGCGAAAAAAGTAGTCCAGCCCCCAAAAGATGAAACCTGCGGAGGGCAAATCGATTTGCGCGAGCGAGCTTTGCGCAAAGAAAACCGGATAGATCGCGACCAGCAGGGTGCTCGAAATCGCAACTGCGTTGTTCGAAACCGTCCGTGCCAGCCGAAAGAATCCGAGGAGAGAAAAAGCCGCAAGGAGCAGCATCGCGCACCGCGTGACAAGCGGACTTTCGCCGAAAATTTTCCAGCACAGCGCGAGCCACGCCATCACCAGTGGAGGATGGGCATTTGAAGGCGTTGAGCGGGGAATCAACGATCCAGCGAGAAGATCGCGGGCGGCGGGAATGTAATAGCCGGCTTCGTCCCAATAGTAAGGAAGGCGCAGGAGGGAGGCGTGTAAAACAATGAGCACGCCTGCAAACAGCACGAACAGCGCGGCGGTTTTTGCAGGTCCGAGTTGGGGTGTGCGCCGCAGGGTTCAGTGCACCGGGCCAGCCGTTTGCACACGTGGATCGAGCTTGATTTCGCCGAAGGTGCCTTCGTAGTTCGTGATGTTCTGCTGCAGGATCGAAGCGAGGGCCTTGGCCTGCTGCGGGCTCAAATAAATTCCCTGAAAATTGCGCACCTCGACCTGGTTTTCCGCCGGCTGCTGCATGGTTCCGAAGACGAGAAAGAAATCCCAGACGCTGACGCGCACTTGCACGCTGTTCGCGTAAGTCTCACGGTAATCGGGAGTATGAACGAGATTAAAGTTCGGCTGTTGCGTTGGGGTGATCATAAGCACAACAGTTTATCTGGAAGCGTAGCGAAAGAAAATGCGCAGGGAACAATTGTCATATGGAAGTTCCTACTCGATGCGCTGCAGGAATACAATTGGCGAATTCTTCGAGCACGTAAGGAGGAAGAATGCCGGTAAAGCAGGGAAGTCTGGAATTGTTGCAGCATGCCGCGTCAAAGGAACTGTTGCAATCGAAAATCCCAGCTCGCATGGCATACGTGTGGACCGACGGCACTCCAAGAGTGATACCGATCTGGTTTCATTGGGACGGGCGAGAGTTTGTGATGGCCACTCCGTCAAAAGCACCCAAGCTGAAAGCGTTGGCCAAAAACCCAAAAGTGTCGCTAACAATCGACGACAATAATTTTCCGCACAAGGTTCTGCTGGTGCGCGGCACGGCGAAGTTGCAACCGGTGAGCGGTATTGTCCCTGAATACGCATTGGCCGCCGAGCGCTATTTCGGAGAACAGCAGGTCAGGCGTGGGTCACGCAATTGAAATCGATGGTGCAGGAAATGGTGCGAATTTCCATTACGCCTGAGTGGGTCGGCCTGCTCGATTTTCAAACGCGGTTTCCAAGTGCTCTGGGGATTTGACTGCCGCATGGCCTAGAGCAAATCTGGCAAAACCTCTCGCGGCTTTTAGAGGCAGCATTACGCAGCAAAGCCGTTACGCTGCCTCATATGATTAGTCCTTCAACAATCAGACAGCAGCCGCACCCCGCTCCTGGTTGCGAATGCGGATCGCCTCATCAACCTTGTATAGAAAGATCTTGCCGTCCCCGATTTTTCCGGTGGCGGCATTCTGGAGAATGGTGTCAACGGCTTTGTCAACGATGTTGTCCTGCAATACAAGCTCAAATTTGATTTTAGGAAGCAGGTCAACGCTGTACTCTCCACCGCGATAACTTTCTTTGTGGCCTTTTTGGCGTCCGTGACCGCGCACCTCAGAGATGGTCATTCCTTCGACTCCGATGTCGATCAATGCCTGCTTTACGATGTCAAACCTGTTGGGTTGAATTATGGCTTCGACTTTCGTCATTGTGGCTCCTCAAGTTGGTTGATGGAACTTCGGAGGTCTTGCGACCTCCGAAGTTTTTGAATGGCGGCATTAACTGGTTGCGCGGCTCAAAGAACCAACGGCAACGCCGGCCTGTGCAGTCTGCGTCGCAGGAAGTTCCTGTTCCATACCGGCAGGCGCTCCTAAGGCGGAGATCACGTACTCCGGATAAGCAGAGATACCGTGCTCGTGGAGATCCATACCGTAAAGCTCGGCTTCTCTCGGCAAACGCAGCAGACCCATAGCATTAACGACATACATGACCACCATGGCTACTGCAAAGGTGCATAGCGTCACGCAGGCACTGCCGATAAGCTGGGCCTTCAGCACCTGAGTTCCGCCGCCGTAGAGCAGGCCTTTGAGCGGTGCGGAATTGTCAGCAGCGAGAGGGCCGGTCGCGCCGTATTGGCCACAAGCAAAAAGCCCGAGTGACACCGTTCCCCAAATACCACAGACGCCGTGAACCGGAACGGCACCGATGGGATCGTCGATGCGGAGCCATTCCAATACATCGACGGCCACGATAACCAGAACGCCGGCGATGCCCCCCAGTAGAACGGAGCCGGTGGGGCTGACCCAGTAGCAGGGGCACGTGATGGCAACCAGTCCGGCAAGGAAGCCGTTGGTCGTGTAACTAGCGTCCCAAGTCTTCATTTTGAAATAGCCGTACAGGATTGAAGTAAGCCCGGCGGCACAGGCTGCAAGAGTCGTATTAGTCGCAACTCGACCGATGCCGACGAAGTCCATAGCGGAGAGAGTGCTGCCTGGATTGAATCCGTACCAGCCGAACCAGAGAATGAGGCCGCCGGTAACGGCAATGGTGAGATCGTGCGGCAGCATAGGGCCGCCGCCATCGCGCTTAAATTTGCGGCCGAGACGCGGGCCTAGGACGATCGCCCCGGCCAGCGCGATGAAGCCGCCAATGGTGTGAACAACCGTCGATCCAGCGAAATCGTGGAAGGGCATGCCGAGTGAAGGCAGGAAATTGCCAGAGCTGCCCATAGTGGCAAGCCATCCGTCCGGTCCCCAAGCCCAGTGGCCGATGATTGGGTAGATAAAGCCGGTGACGCAAACACTGTAAAGAAGATCGCCAAGAAATCCGGTGCGGCCGATCATGGCGCCGGAGGTGATGGTCGAGCAAGTATCGGCGAAGGCGAACTGGAATATCCAGACTGCCAGGAAAGCTACGCCGGTACTCTCATAGGTCGCGGGTGCTCCCTGCA
The DNA here is from genome assembly GCA_036770325.1 of Terriglobales bacterium. Lineage (GTDB taxonomy): Bacteria > Acidobacteriota > Terriglobia > Terriglobales > Acidobacteriaceae > Gp1-AA145. Next base: position 15,622 of record DAIPJJ010000078.1, on the reverse strand, counting down.
GGAAGAACCAGTGGTAGCCGATGAATCCGTTGCCGTGGCTGAACATGAACGCAAAGCCAATGGCGTAAAAAAGAATGCCGCAAAGGCAAGTGTCGACTACGCACTCGACGAGGACGTTTACGGTTTCGCGTGAGCGGCAGAAACCCGCTTCGAGCATGGTGAAGCCCACTTGCATGCCGAAGACCAGGAAGGCGGCAATCAGCGTCCAGGCGGTGTTGATGGGATTGATGATGTCTGCAGCCTTGACTTCAGGAGTGCCGCTTTGCGCATGCACGCTGGTGAAGAAGACGCCGGAGATGACGACGATAAAGAGCAGGACGACTCCGAGCCCCAGCAGTTTTCCTCCGAGCAGGGTGCCTCCATAACGGCGCCATTCCGAGTCCCGGAGGCGGCTACACAATCGTGAGAGTTTTTCCGACAGCGAAAGGCTTCTTTCGCGGTAGTGGCTGCGGGTCATTCTTCTCGCTCCTTGTTTGCAGATTTTCGTGCTTGTGAATTTCAGATAATGCGAAAGCCTCAAAACATGAAGCCTGCTTCGACCACGCCACGCGGCTGAGTTGCGTTTGTGCCCGAAGTTCCGAAGCCGAAGCCCGGAGTAATACTGGTTGCGTGGACGATAGCGAGATCTCCGCGCAGGAAGAACGCGTCTTTGCGATACGTGGGAGTAACGGTGAACGAAAACGCCCCGCTGCCAGGACCGTAGAGCAAGTTGACCGCGCCGTTCGCGACGCTTCCCGTGGTCGAGATGTATTCGAAACGTGGTGCGAGAGAGAATCCGCGCTTGAAGTTGTAGGTTGCGAGCAGCGCGCCGCTGTGCGTGCTTGCGCCCTGCACAATACCGATATCGGGATTTGTTGGAACATTGGTGAACTGCAAATACGGTTGCACCACCCAATTCCCTTTGGTGTAGGTATAGATCACGTTGTAGATTTGCGAGTTATTCAGAGCGAGCGGCGTGGCAATGGTGCTCTTCGCGTACGCTCCCGCGTTTCCGCCAGCCACGAAAGCCAGCGTGTTCGCGGAGTTGAACGCGTAGGCGACCGAGCCCGTCAGCCAGGTGTAGCGGTTGGAGTAGAAACCGTCATTCCAACTGAAGGCGAGGGTCCACTTCTTGTAGGTGTCGTTCAGTTGTATGCCGCGGTTGACGGCATTTTCCTGGCCCCAAAGCAAGCCACGCTCGACGTTCATGTTTTGGAAGCTGAAGGTATACTCGGCGCCGATCAGCGTCGGAAGCGCGCCGACCTCAACGTTGAAATTCCCTTTGACGAATTTTGCATAGCCCTGTGGAAACGGCCCGTAGATGTTCTTGATCGTGTCAGCAGTCGAGAGAAACGGAACACCGATCGCCGGCAAATTGTAGGCGCCACCTTGTAGGTAGAACTGCCACCAGCCGCTGGTCTTCTGAACAAAGAGCTGTGCGTTGCTGATATCGAAATGCGTGGCGTCGTCGCCAGTGATGTGGTTTCCTTCGGTCCAGCCGATTCCGCTCAAGATGCCAGTGACCGCGAGCTTTCCGCCTTCGACCTGATGAGGTACTGCAGTCTGAAGAGGTCCAGACATCGAGGGCGTAGCGCTGGTGTGGGCGCTGGTGGATTTGCGGAGGCGGTCGTGTCGCTTGGAGTTGGAGCCGAACTTTGGCCGAACGACAATACGACAAAAGTTAAGAGACAAAGAGCGAGACTAAGCAACACCCGTATACGCAAAGTTGATCTCCTTTTTGAAGGCTCGCAGCAACGCCGCTCTGCCCATTGAAATCGGCGTAAGTAATGGGCAGAAGTTATTGCCTAATGCGGCGAGTGTCCAATTGATTGTTTTTGTTGCGGCGATTAGAGAAATTTTGAAAAGAGAAATCTATGGATGGGATAAGAAAAAGGTAAAGAGTTCACAAAACGCTATGAAAAGAAAAGGAGAGGCCAAGCGGCAAACACATAAAAGCAGAGGAGCTATGAATTTGCGAAATTCGGTTTGTTGATGCAGAAAGCGCTGGCACTGTGACTTTTCATGGGCTTGCAGCGGGATCGCTAGTGAAATAAATGAAGGGATTCTTCTGCGCAGGTAACGTCCCGAAGGTAAGGTTACTTTGCATTACCACCGTGGTTCTATTCCCTTTGGATGGATTGTTACCGTCCCCTGTCCGACCTATAATCGTCTTGCTCTGGTAGGCAATCTCCGTCAAGGCGCCCGCCGCGATTGAAAGCTACGCGATGGGAGCCGCAGGTTCCGGGAAGGTGAGAGGGGTTTGTGTGTACCCCAAGAGGCTTTACCGGTATGCGAAAACGCCTGCAACTCGCCCTGATGGCAAGTACGACGATCGCGACCATCCTTTCACTCACGCCGCGTGTATTGGCGGCAACTAACGAATCCATCACCACAACGACAGACGACTCGGGCCGCAAGATCTACGTGAATGATGTAGTTACGCCGAGCATTCCAGCCGGAAAACGGGCTTCGCGAAGCACTCCAACCCAGGCTTTCCGCTCGCAGGCGAATGGCCTGGTTTTCTGGAGTACGACTGAACATCGCTGGAAGCCGGTACCGCACGCAAGAGCGCGGGCGGCAAAATCGGCGGCTGCCGAAGTGGATCGTTTCCTGGATGGTCCAAATATGGAGCAAAACTCTGCTCCAAGAAACGGGTTTACGCAAAAGGAGATTGACGAAGCGATTGTGACTGCGGCGTCTCGCCACAATGTCGACCCGAATCTGGTCAGGGCGTTAGTAAAGGTAGAGTCGAACTTTAATCCGAATGCGGTGTCACGCAAGGGAGCGATGGGATTAATGCAGCTTATGCCGCAAACTGCGCGGCGACTGAAGCTAAGCAATCCATTCAATCCTGAGCAGAATATCGATGCCGGAGTGCGGCACTTGCGGGACTTGCTCGACAACTACGGTGGTGACGTGCGCTTGAGCCTCGCGGCTTACAATGCCGGAATGGGCGCAGTGGCGCGGAGTTCGGGCATTCCGCACTATGCCGAGACCCGCAACTATGTGAAACGAATCACCGAACTGTATGGCGGAAGCCTTGGTACAAGCTATTTTTCCGGTGCCTCGCATGAGCCGGTCCGGGTGGAACGGGACTCGCGAGGCGTGCTTTACATCAGCAATACGGACTAAAGCATCTCAGGTATAGCAGAGCAGTAGCTGTAAGACTCTCTCTCAGGGTTCGAACTTGAATCAGGTCGCCTGCTGCCGAAGCGTAGGGCGCGCAGCCGCCTTTCCGGGCGGACTCCGCATTCGTGTATCAGCGTTCGCGCTTCTTGTTCTACTTTCCGCCAGCTTTGCGCAGGCAAGAGTTCATCGAACGCAGGCCTGGGCTGAAGAGCAATTCGACAAAGCCGAATCACGGCGAGAGACATTGAATGGCCACGCCGAGCAGGCGCGCACGCGGCGTGAATACGAAGCGGTGATTGCCTCGTATCGCCGAATCGTTCTCGAGGCTCCGACTTCGAGCAAAGCCGACGGCAGCGCGTTCCTGGTGGCGCAACTTACCGCGGAGATGGGGCGCCATTTCAAAGATGAGATGGCCCTCTACTCTGCCGTGCGCGAATACAAGTATCTTAGGCGCGAGTACCCCGGCAGCAAGCACCGGGTAGAGGCCCTGCTCGCGATTGGCGAAATCTATAAGAACGATCTTGACGACAAGGCCGACGCGAAGGCTGCCTTCGAAGAATTTCTGCGGCGATATCAACACAGCGATTTGCTGAAAGAAGCGAAGGCTGAACTGGCGGCATTGAACGCGGATGTGGCTTCGGAAGATACGGAACAGGCGGACGCAAGTTCTGACGATTCGGATTCTGGTGACAGCGCGTCGGCGAAAGAGGAGAGTGCACAAAACAAGAGCAACGGCCATGACTCCGGTGAGGCGCCGGTCGCGAGAACCGACGAGGAATCGAACGACAAAGTTGTGCGTGTCACAGGCGTAGAGCATCGATCAACTGACGACTACACCCGTATCACGGTCAATCTGGAACAGGACGTTCCATTCATTTCCCAGCGTATTGGTAATCCCGAACGCATTTACTTTGACTTGAAGAATGCGACCCTGCCGTCGAAGCTGAACGGCACCAATGTGGACGTGAACGATGGGCGAGTCAATAAGATACGCATCGCACAATACAAGCCGGGGCGGGCACGGATTGTGGTGGAGACGGAAGGGCACGAAAGCTACGACGCGTCTTTGGTGCTGAATCCGCCACGGCTTGTGATTGATATTCATGACAACGATGCCAGCGCGACTGAGTCGCGCGTGTCGAAGCGAAACGCAGACGATGATGACAGGAAGATAGTCACAGCGACTAAGAAATCTGCTGAGCCAGCGGGCCCAAAGAAAGTCATTGTCGAAGCCGATGATGACGATCCGCCGCGCGATACGGATGAAAACGTGGACACGACCCCATCCACGAAGCGGAGCGTAAAGTCTGTTGCTGCAAAAAAGTCTTCGAGGAGGGGTAAAACCCAGCTCGCGGCCATACCATTACGCGAGGCGCAGCCTACATCGGATGGTGAGCGATCGCTGATTCGAACCTTGGGATTGAAGATAGGGAAGATCGTGATCGATCCTGGGCACGGCGGACATGATACGGGCACGATCGGGCCGCATGGGCTGCTTGAAAAGGACCTGGTGCTCGATGTGAGTAAGCGGCTCGGCAAGCTGCTGAGTGCGCGAATGGGAGCGGATGTGGTCTTTACGCGGCGGGATGACACGTTCATTCCGCTCGAGACACGCACTTCGATCGCAAACCAGGACGAGGCGGATTTGTTCGTTTCCGTGCATGCGAATTCGAGTCATGATCCGGACGCGCGCGGGGTCGAGACTTACTACCTGAATTTCACATCTTCGCCGGAGGCCCTCGAGGTCGCGGCACGAGAGAATGCGGCTTCGGACAAGTCGATCCACGAACTGCAGGATCTGGTTAAAAAGATTGCTCTGAAAGAAAAGATCGAAGAATCGCGCGAGTTCGCTTCGGATGTTCAGCAGTCCCTGCACAGTGGACTGGCGATAAAAAATCCCAGCGAGCGGGACCGAGGCGTAAAGAAGGCGCCGTTCGTGGTGCTGATCGGGGCGAATATGCCGTCGATCCTGGCGGAAATTTCTTTTCTGAGTAATCCTGTGGACGAGCGCCGCTTGAAGACGCCGGCATATCGGCAGAAGATTGCCGAGTCTCTGTACCACGGAATTGAGCGCTACGTGAATGGCCTGGGCGGATTGAAGGTCGCGAGCCGGATGGAGAAGGCGTCAGCGGACTAGGGCTCTGCCAGCGAACGGATGGACTCAACCGGCAAACAGAAATCGGACGGTCTCAATTGCCCTCAATCCTCCCAAGCATCTTCAAACACACCGCCTTCCATTCCGAGTCTTTCATTGTTGAGACCCGGGAGCGAAGCATGTCCATAACAAGCGCATCCGATTTCACACCGTAGGATCTTATCGACTCCATTTGCTTCAAATAGCGAAAGCACATCCCTCACGGTTATATCGTCTGCGTGCGGCTTGAGCTTATCAAGCAGAAACGGAACAGCGGTTTGTCCTCTCTCGGCAATGGGCTTGGCCAGACCTGTAAGTCGTGGTTCAACCGGCCATTCCCGTAACGAAACAGTCGGTACTGATCGTCAAACGAATATTGGCGTAAGCGATCCATTCTCGTCGCTGCGGGGTTTTTGAAAAAGAACTCCTTTTCGAGCCTGTGGTTGGCACATCCACCAAGAACAACGCAGCACACCAAGGACATCACAGCCGTGGCAGGTCCACGTAGTGGCATGGCTTCCTCCTTTGTCGTCTTGGCTGCATTCGGGATCTACTCATGGTTTCTCGCATCCGCATTCTGGCCCCTTCCACCCCTTGGCAAGATGGTTTTGGACCAAATCTCCAAAATCATAAGCTGGCTTCTCGTGCGGCGAGAGTTTTCCCAAAACCGCCGAGTTTCCAATTCGGAACTGATTACCTACTTTCGTGGACTTGTGGCAGTCTGCGTCAGGCAGAACAATCGTCTTGGATAGACGCGTGTTTGGGAGGACGTTGCCAGTGGGTACTGGACGCCGTCTATCAAACGGTCGAGTGGCCTTGTCAGCCATTACGGTTCGACTCCGTCGTCCTCCGCACGACCACTCGATAAAATCAGGTGACGCGCTGTTATAATGGCATTGATAGACGGCGTACCAACTGGCAATATCCAGCCCCGGATGACTACCGGGGCTTTCATTTTTGGCCTGCGTGGCTGTTTCGCCCAAGCGGCTATTCTGCTCAAATGAATTCACCCTACGTCGCCGCGTTATTGTGGCGGCTGGAAACTTTCCCTTCCGCCCGGTAGTCTAATTCTTGGGAGTTTCGCGTCCGCGGCTGCATGAAAACTGCATTCTTCATAGTTCTGTTGTGGCTGCAAGCCTTAGCTGGCGTGGCCTTCGCTACTGAAGCTCCGAAGCAGCCGTCTGTTCTGCCACAGGCGTTCGGCGGATGGCAAATTACCAAGCCGCAAACCAGTACCAGTCCCGAATCCGCTGATCCTACAAACGCCGCGCTGCTCAAGGAATACGGATTCTCTGACTTTGAAGGCGCCACATACACTCGCGACGATGGCCGTAAACTCACGATCAAAGCTGCGCGATTTCAGGACGCGAGTGGAGCCTACGGGGCATTCACGTTCTACAAGATGCCGCAAATGCTCACTGAAAAGATCGGGGATCAGGGAGCATCGCTGAACGAGCGCGTTCTTTTCTACAAAGGAAACATTCTGGTCGATGCGGTCTTTCAGCGCCTTTCGGCAATGTCTGCCGCGGAGTTGCGGGAGTTGGCGGATGATCTGCCGCGTCCGACAGGACCAATCGCAAGCTTGCCCGGGCTTCCGATCTACTTGCCTAAGCAGTCCTACGTGAAGAACACGGCGAAGTACGTAGTCGGTCCAGTTGGATTGCAGGCGATATCTGCCCCGTTGCAACCCCAGTATGTTGATTTCAGCAAAGGCGCGGAAGTCGTTCTCGGGAATTATGATCTTTCCGGCAACGAAGCTACGTTGATGCTGATCAGCTATCCCACGCCGCAAATTGCCGCAGCGCAATTGAAGACGATTGACTCCGCGCAAAAGGCGCATCAGTTGGGCGATGTTCAACTTGTGATGAAACGTACCGGACCGATTCTTGTTCTGGCTGCTGGAAATATTTCTGAAGGCGATGCGAAGTCGTTGCTCTCGCAAGTGAACTACGACGCCGACGTTACTTGGAACGAGAAAGCACCAACACGTCGCGACAATGCCGCGAATTTGATTTTTAACGTGGTCTTGCTGGCGGTGATCGTTTCTGGGTTGGGACTTGTGGCAGGAATTGCGTTCGGAGGTTTCCGGGTGATGATGAAACGGATTTTTCCCGGCAACGTTTTGGATCGTCCGGAAAAAACGGAAATTATTGCCCTCCACCTCTCTGATCGGGAGGAAAAGGCGGGCAGCAAAGGCGTAAGTCCTTCAATAAATGCGAGTTGAGGGCAAATCACTCTCGTTTTTTCCGAAATTAAGCGTTTTCCAACTTTCTAACGACTTTTATACAAGCTACTGAAAACAGAGCATTTATTTATCAAAACTTCTCTTGACACCCCACTTTCCCGCTCATAAGATTTCGCCAGAAAGTTTTGACGGTATATAACCCTCCGTTGGAACTATTCTCCCTTGAAAGAAGAGGCCGCCCTGTTGCCGGGTGGCCTTTTCGTTTGCGCGGGAACGGAATCGATGACGAACTCGTACTGACCAGAGAAGGCTGGGAGGATCAATGTTCTGCGATCAATGCGGCACGCAGTTGCAAGTGGGGCAGCAATTCTGCAATCGCTGCGGAAAAGAGATCAAAGGCCCAATATTCTCGCCTGCGCCACTACCGGGTCGAGTAGCGGGGCACATTCGTCTGTTAGGGATTCTTTGGCTGGCTCTCTCCGCACTGGACGTTGTCAGTGGGGTTGCGGCGCTGGTTGTGGGCGGTTGGATTTTCGGGCCGAATGGGCCTGCTGCCAATGCTCCATCTTTTGTCGGTCCGCTGGTGACAATAGGCGGAATATTCTGCATCATCAAGGGCGGTCTGGGATTTCCGGCCGGCGTAGGTTTATTGAACCGGCAGTCCTGGGCACGACCGATGGCTCTCGTGGTTGGAGTGGTTTCCTTGTTCTTCCAAATTCCTTTCGGAACAGCTCTCGGCGTTTACACGCTGTGGGTTTTGTTGCCTTCGCATTCGGAAGCTGAATACGAGCAATATCAGAAGGCGGGCGCAGCTTAGGCAAGATTCAATCTAAAAAGAAGTAGGCCACCCGAAGGTGGCCTTTTGTTATTGCTGGAGGAGATCATTCCATTTTGAAGGTGAACTTGTCGATGTACACAGTGTAAGGCTTCATGTCTCGTGCGCCATCAATCTGGTAATTGACGGTGATACCGCGCCACGAGGTAGTGGTCGGTGGTTCCTTGTGATTGATGGTGGCCGTCTTGCCATTCAGAGTGATGGTCTTGAACAGCAACTGCTCATCGGAGGTCCGCTGGACCACAATGGTCAGATGGTTCCATGCGCCGCTTACGGGATTGCAGGCGAAACTGGTCGCCATCCACTTCTTAGCGACGTCGTTGTAGATGTCCCATTTGTGGCCACCGGCGATGCGGCACTCATGGCCCCAGATGAACTTCTTGCCGTTCACAAACTGGTTGATATCGAACTCCAGCGCCTGTGAGACGCTGGCGTCTTTGATCCAGAAGTAAACATCGTAGGTGAAGGTATGGAACTTGGGAGCCAGGGTGTGTTTGGTGTCCGGCAATCCCTGCGAGGAGAAGTTGCCGATCAGGTGGTTGTTCCAGAGCACGTCGCCCCATTGAACGCTTCCGCTTCCATAAACAGACTTTGTGGCCTTGCCGGATACGGAAGGCGAGCTAATGTTCTGGGTCCAACTCCACTTCAGCTTCGAGTCGGTTCCGGAGCAGCTTTCGCAAATGCCCCAGCCCGGAGGAAGCAGAGCATAGCCGGACCAGCCTTTTTGGGCCTGCAAGTTGGTGACGGTGATGGCTGAGCTCGAGGGAGACGGGCTTGAACCGCCGCCACCGCTGCTGCTACCGCCGACCGTTACTTTCACGTAGGCTTTTGACGACCCGCCGCACTTGTCCCACTCTTGCACGGCAACGTTGTGAGTGCCCGAACCTAAGGTGAGTGTCTTATCCAGCTTCCATCCCGAGACTTTATATGCGAGATGGCCGGATGAGGTGTAAATGCCCATTGAGCTAACGCCGCCGCTGCATCCGGGCGAGTTTGAGGTGGCTACGAAATGAACGGTGGAATCGGATGATGCACTGCCGGCCTTCGTGACAGTGGCTGTGGCAGGAGATGACACAAAGACTCCCGCGAACGACGGCAATGAAACGGACAGAAACAGGCAGAGGACAGCGTAAAGCTTCCCAACTCTCATTACTAATCTCCAGCTTGAAAATTGATAACTCGCCGCAGTCACTTATCTGAGTCTCAGGTTTTTGCCGCAGTCGAGTTGTTCGGTTGAGCAGAATTCTAGGAAAGCATCTACTTACCCTAAAGAGAAAACGAGGCACGAACGACTCAGAAGTACATCACTGGAGTTATTCAGGAACTCTGGATTTTTGTTGACGTTAGCGGGTGTAAAATTTTTCTGTGAGAGGTGCCGATTGGCGCCCCTTTCCGGCATCTCGGGGCGTGGTTGCTGCATCAATGAGAGCCGAAGGAATTCATGGATTGTTAACATGGCGATTGAAGTAAGGCGTTCACCCGAGTCTGAGACTGCCCCGGTTCCTGCAGGGTTCGCGGTGTCTGCATCGCAAGCCGTGTCGCAAGTGAAAGTCATGCCGGTCGCGCCTTCCGCATCGCAACCTGGGTCGAAAACTACGCCATCTTCCGTGCTAGATTCTCCGCAACCTACAGCCGTGGACCCGGTAATAGCGGTAGCTGCTCCCTTCGCCGATTTCGTCGGTCGCTGCTTCCTGCGCGCCTGCTTGTGGTTTGATCTGCTGGGCGAGTGGATCAGGCACAACCAGCCGCCGGCCAGAATTGAGTCAGAGACTCTGAATGCCGTCAGTAGAAATGAAGTTCATGAACACAGATACGACTGGCATGTGGCCGGCTGGCTGCGCTCTTCGCTGGGCGCGGTTTCATGCGCGCTTGCCGCAGGCACACTGGTCGCGCTTTTCTGGTCGAGCTCGCTCCGTTCGCTGGTGCCCTTTATTTTTCTCGCCGTGGTTTCGTACGTTGCATTACGCTTCGGAGACAAGGCCGGCCTGATCGGGACGATTGTCGCAGCATTGCTGTTCGCATCTGTCCTATTTGAGCCGCGGCCAAGTCTTGCGATCAGTAACCCGGTCGAAAGAGACCACTTGATCGTGATGGTCGTGCTCGGCCTTTGCGCATCTGAATTTCTCGGCCGACGAAAGACGCACACTGTGTATAAGCCCTGGTGTTAGTGCTTCTTTTACTTTTTTATCGAAAATTGGGTTGACAGGCACGATCGCGGGAGCTGAAGTTTGAAGCACTACCCCTGGTTTAACAGCCACTTGGGTGAGTAAACTACCAACCCGCGCGGCTCAGGGACAGCACCGCCAAAAGGCAAAGACAAAGGCGTACTCTCCCGCTGACGCTTATTCACACCAGCTTTCCGAAAAGAGCGCGAATTGCTTCAAGATGCGGGACCAGGAATCTTGCCCGGTCTAAGTTCCCGGAATGCACTTTCTTAGTTCCTTCTGCGATCACAAACTGTGTGTCACTCATCCCGAGTGAGCCAAATACAGTGCGAAGCCATGGCACCAAGTAGTTATTCGAATCTGGTGAATCCCGAGTGTAGATCCTTCCGGCCGAGATGATGAACGTGGCGCGCCTTCCTGCAAGCGGCTTTTCCAAAAGAGTTGATGGAGTTACGATCTGGTCCACCCACAGCTTAAATTTAGATGGCGGTCCAAAATTGTGTATCGGCAATCCGATGACGTATTCGTCTGCGTCAGTTAATTCCTTGATCAATTCCGCCGAGAGTTTGAGAATCTCGTTTTGGCGAGGCGTTCGTGAAGCCAAGTGGGTGTAGTTTGCCGAGACCCATGCGGAATCCACCACCGAAATAAGGCTTGTGCTTAGATCACGCCTTAGCACCTTGCCACCGTGGTGCGCGGAAAGCCATTCCTGCACGAACTCCTCAGTGAGGCGGCGCGAAATGGCTGTCTCGCCAAATGGGCTAGAGTCGATTCGAAGCAATTTCACAAAACATTCTCCATAGTGTCCCTGTCACATCGGCCTGCTGTTGCGTGTCATATCCATGACACGCGGCGATGAGAGAATGTGACCGATGAACGGAAATGAGTGGCTGGCGGAACGATTCGAGGCCAGCCGAGGACATTTGCGGGCAGTGGCCTACCGGATAGTTGGTTCCTTGGGCGAGGCGGACGATGCTGTGCAGGAGTCTTGGCTCCGTGTCAGCGGCGCTGATGCAAGCTGCGTCGAGAATCTCGAAGGATGGTTCACGACAGTTCTCGCGCGGGTGTGTCTAAACATCCTGCGCTCTCGAAAATCACGGCGCGAGGAGTCATTGGAAGCGGAGGGCTCAAGCCCTCGAGCGGTTGTGGCCTCGAAAAGCATTGACCCGGAAAATGAGGCGGTTCTAGCCGAATCTGTTGGTCTGGCGCTTCTGGTCGTCCTGGAGAGGCTTGCTCCAGCGGAGCGCGTGGCCTTCGTGTTGCACGACATGTTTGATGTTGCTTTCGAAGATATTGCTGACATGGTAGGACGCTCCCCGGCCGCGGCACGGCAGCTGGCGAGCCGGGCGCGGCGCCGTGTGCGGGGTACGAGCGGAGGTTCTGTTGGCGAGCTCTCTGAACAGCGTGAAGTCATTGAAGCATTCCTTGTAGCTCTGCGCGTCGGCGATATTGTTGGACTTCTCGCTGTACTAGACCCAGACGTCGTGCGCCGCGCTGACCGCTTTGCCGTACGTTTAGACGAGGAGAGAGAGCTCCATGGAGCACCGAGAGTAGCGGAGGAGGTTCTCAAGTATAGAGATATCGCCCGGTTTGCACGGACAGTCCAGGTAAACGACTCCGGGGGGATTGTAGTGGCTCCCAATGGATACTTGCGCACTGTGATCTCCTGCACAATCGAAGGACGCAGGATAACGAAGATGGAAGTGATTGCCGATCCCGAGCGGCTGCGCAAACTGAACCTAGCTGCTTTTCCTGACTGATTTTCCGCAGCGCGGCCGCGCCGACGAAAAGACGCACGGTTTAAAAGCCCTGGTGCTAGTGATCCTGCCTTCGATATTTGTTGCCAACACTGCTGGTTGGCGCCTGTGCGGTCATCAACTTACTTGATTGGTGCCCGGGCCTAGAATCGTGTCTTCGCTCCCAGGCGCGTCAATCTCATCAATCAGCTCTCTACTCGATCTCGCTGGCGCCAGCCGCCTCGTTCAAAACCGCGCGTGACCTGTGGCGCGTTATGACGCTTGGCTTACAGAGTTTTCTCCGGTAGAAAGTGACGATGAAAGGTGAGACGGCAGAACGCTGGCGCCAGCTCTGCGAGCAGGCAGCCGTCGAACAGGACCCGCAGGAGTTAATGAAGCTCATCAGCCAGATCACCCAGATGCTTGACGAGAAAGAGCAACGACTCTTGCGCCAGCGCCCGGAGAGCAAAAAACAAGGAGCATCGTAACCTTCTTTTCAGGCTGCTTAAAGAAGCGCGTACAATCGTTAAATGCGCGACTATGCCGAGCAATCGAGAGCCACTCGCGAGCAACGAGATAACGCGAAGCAATCTCAAGAGCAGCACGCCGCCGACCTGCGTGACAGTAAGAAAGTTGCGGAGCTCGCCGCTGAGGATCTGGAAACTCGCAAGAAGTTCCGCCGCAAGCGGGCAGAGTCGATGCGAGCCAGCCAGCGAGATCGCAAGCGCACCTCGCGTTAAGTGCACCCTGGCGCATATTGGCGTTTTGTTCGACAGCGAACAAACGGTACTCTTTTGTTGGTCCCTCCCCCTTGAGCGAGTCCCCCAAAAACATCGAGTTGGTTGCGCGGTGGCAGGCCATTCACGCGAGAGCGAACAAGAACCGCCAAAAATCAGAGGAGCTGACGAGGCGTGCGCATTTAGCGGTAGAGCGTGCCAAACAAGCGCGAGAGTTGTTTCAAACCTTTCTCAAGAGGATAGCTGACAAGAAGCGCCTGCCAGAGTTAGCTGCTAAGTAAAGGATCACTTCCCGTTCTTCAGTTCTTCCGCCCGCTGTGCGCCGACAGGAACGCAGCCGACATTGCCGCCGTCGCGACGCGGTGCTCGAGCGCGGTCTCCTGTGTGTTGCGAAGCGCCGACGCTGACGCGAGGTGATGCTCAGGCCCATACATTGATTTTTTCTGGGGGAGTGTGTCGCGTCTGCAAACTTTTAGGCTCCGTGATAGGGTTGCCGTTTGCGCCGTGGGTTTCTCCATAATCCGTACACACCATGGAAAAGGTCTTGTCCGTCGGGAGCGACCGGGAGCTGCTCAAGCTTCGGCACGCCGTATTGGAATCTGTTGGGTTTCGTGTGCACACGGCGCAGGGCGAGGCCGATGCCTTGCGCGAAATTCAAAATGGCGATTACGGCGCATTGGTTGTCTGCTATTCGCTTGATCTTGAGACACGAAGGCGATTGGTCGAATCATTCCGAATCTGCAGTCCGCACGGGCGTGTGGTTTCAATTTCGAACAAACAGCCTGATCAGCCATACTTCGGTGATGTGATTGTTTACGGACTGGATGGGCCGGAAGTACTTATCCAGGCCGTGCGTGGCAAATAGGGTTTCCGCAGAGGGGTTTTATTCGGGAACTGGATTGGGTTCAGGTATGCAGATTGCTGGGTTGATTCTTTTCTACAGCGTTTGGAGTGGTCGTTTTGGGGTGGCCGTTGTCGGGCGCGGGCCTTTCAACCATGCGACTTCTGTTCTGACACCTGGCGAGTCTTTTGAATGTCGGAAACTATTCGGCGAAGTCGTTCTGAATCGTGCATCATTCTGCGATGCCGAATCACGACTATGGCGTAAGCGCCAAGAAAAGCCAGCCGTTCTGAAACGTGATCACCCGTTCGGACAATGGCGGGTTCGGCGCTTGGCCAGTGAAGCAGTCAAGGATGCGATCAGTTCCTCGGCGTTACTAGGTTTTATGATGTAATCGTCGACGCCGTGACGGATGCCTTCTATCGCGCTTTCCACGTCAGGGAATGCGGTTATGATTACGGCTACACACTCTGGATCAATCGCGCGAATAGCACGAACGACCTGATATCCATTTTCTTTTGGACCAAGATTCAGATCGCACAGCAATATGTCGAATTGCTGTTTTCGAATTTCATCCACGGCTTCCGGTACGCTGGCGGCTATGGTCACAGTGAATCCGTAGCGGCGCAAAATAACGGGCAGCGTTTCCCGAATGCCGCGTTCATCATCCACGAACAAAACGCGCTTTAAAGCAGGCTGGACGAGCGATCCCCCAGTTTGTGCCGCCATTGGCCCTACTTACCCCCAACCTATTTTCTATACCATAAACGATACATTTTTTCAGCACGCTAGCTACCTAACGTTCATTCTGATTGTTGCCATAACGTTTTTCCTGAACAGGGCGCGCGCCGACCGTGGCCAGCGCGATGCAAGACGAAACGCGTCACCTTCAACAGTGTTTCAAACTGATGTGATGGGGTTGCCGTTTATGTGGCGGGCTTAACCGGCGGCGTCAGCCATTGCGCGCAATTCGGGAAGCGCCGGGGCTCAGGCGATAGGGCGTGTACCTTTCCGGTTCGTTCAGTATCCAAATGAAATGCCACCGATTGTCAACGGCGTGATAGCAATGCGCGCCGCATTTTGACCCGAAGCGGCGCGGCTTCCATCGGAAGCTCGCAAACCACAAGTTTCAGGCGCGGGCTAGGAACTAACCTGTTCGATTTGGGCGTTCCCGCTGAAACGGCGCGAATCATTCTGCGTCATGCGCGTGTGGAAACTACGCGCAAAAGCTACATCCTGCTAGAATCGAAAAAAGCGGGCGCTGCTGATCTGAGAAAGCCGGAAAAGAAATCCAACCGGCAGCAAATGGGCAGCGGCGCAAAACGCAACAATCGCGCTGACCAGCATAAACACTACACAAAGCCGACGTAGCTCAGTTGGTAGAGCAGCCGATTCGTAATCGGCAGGTCATCGGTTCAAGTCCGATCGTCGGCTCCAGTTTTAGCGCCTCAACCAAACCGCTGCTCGCCCTCTCATCCGCTGTTAATGGTCTACTTTGCTTCTTTGATGATCGCCTCCGCAGCGTTGCCGGCCGCGACCCAGCTTGCCGATCCGGCCACGACGGCTTCATCCTCAAACCAGAGGAATCCGAAGTCGTCGATGCACTCCGGAAAATCCGGCTTGATGATGATGTATCCCGGAATCACGGCACCCGGAATGTAAGAGTTGTCGGCGCGATTGTTGCTGTATGTCATGGTCTTCGAGACCGTACCGACTCCGGCTACATACGAAGTGCTGGATACAGGGTGTGTGCCGAGAATGTAGTTCACGGCGCGAAGTGTGTATTCGGGGCCGACGAGATCCGGAAAAGTTTTGTGAAGGAAATACATTCGGATGGCCATGTCCACCACGGCGCCCGATCCTCCCCAGGTGCCGAGGCTC
>DAIPJJ010000077.1:0-18872 GCA_036770325.1 Terriglobales bacterium | reverse complement strand
GTGTCGAACCGATTTTGCAACAGTTGTATGCTGTTCGAAGACGCGTAGCCACCACGGCGGTAGCGGTCCTGGCTATCGGGTTGTTTGTGCACGTGATGTTCGGCGCGAACGGAATGGCTGTTTATCGCGCCAAGCGAGCGGAATACAAGAATCTGCAGAATGAGATCAACAGTCTGCAGAAAGAAAACGACCGCTACACGAAACAGGTGAATGAGCTGAAGACCGATCCGAAGCGGATCGAGAAAGAAGCGCGTGAACAATTTCACTATGCACGGCCGGGTGAAGTGATCTATGTTGCGCCGCAACCACCGCCCAATCCTGAATCTGACATACATTCCGCCAGCAAGCAGCGCCCGGGAAGATAACCTGCTTACAACTGGCGATTCAACTTGTGCTATAGTTCGCCAAATCGCGGGTTCCCGCTCCCCAGAGATCTTTGTGGGCCAGGCTCTAACGGGACCTGTGAAATGCGGCCCGGCCGCTCATTCAAAGGAGAAATTTTCCATGAGAAAGCTTCTGCTTGCTTGTTGTGCGCTGTCAGTCATGTTCATGTACGTCGGCGTATCGTTCGCCGCCGACGCTACTACGGTAAACGGTTATGTCTCTGACTCAAAGTGCGGCGCCAAGGGTGCGAATGCCAAGGCCGCAGAATGCACCAAGAAATGCCTGAAGTCGGGCGCCAAGATGGTTGTGGTCACGGACGGCGATCAGAAAGTTTTGACCGTTGATAATCCCGATTCTCTGACAGGCCACGAAGGACATCACGTGGCCGTGACGGGCGAAGTGACCGGAGAATCGATTCACGTCGATAGCGTAAAAATGTTGTGAATGGTTTTATTCCATAAGACGGGCGGCGGAAGCCGCCCTTTTTCTATTGCGCCATTCCTCCGGCTAGAATGCGCGCATCCCTGGGCAACCCCGCACCCGACATTTCTGCGCGTGACGCTTCTTGGCGCTTTGCGTCCCAACTTACGCAGCTCAAGATAACTAAACCACGTACACACGCGCCGTCTTTCGCGGAGACCACCCTTTAAAAACCCCGTCCCGGTGAGGCGGCGCGCTTATTTCTTTGGGGCATTTGTGTTGGTCGATTTCAACTCCGAGTGGTTCAAGTTGTACTGCGACGCAATTCTTGCCAGCGATCCTGAAGTCGCTCACGAAAACGCAAAGCACGCTCTCGCCTGCATCCAGACGAAGCTACTGATCACCGCACTCAGTTCCGATGAGCGTGACGCGATGCTGGCTGCCCGCCGATATCTGTTGCTCATGGATGAGATCGAGATGCCAAAAGCGTCGTGAAGGCGGCGTTCTGACCCGCAACAGCGCTTTTCCACGTTGTCCTTACCTGACCTCGGTTGTCCTGCGGCTTCAGCAGCCGATTCGCGGACGCACACGTTACACTGAACTGGCTACGGAAGCGCAAGGGGTCCGGTGACTCTCGCGGTCTTCAAAACCGTTGATCGTTATCTCTGATGGCGATGGTGGGTTCGACTCCCACTCGCTTCCGCCAATCTTAGCATTGAAAAGGCTCAACTCACCTTCGGCCGATAGATCGTCCACATCTTTTCCCGCGCCAGTTTTTCGAGATCAGAATTCGGATTAACCGCTACTGCATTGCGGGCAAGCGTGAGCATCTGGGCGTCCCAGCGGGAGTTGCCGAAAGCGATGTCTGGCACCTGGCCGATGACGTCCAGTATTGCTTTCGGCTTGCCGGGGCCGGAAGGCACGCGGATGAGTCGATCGGTAATACTGCCGTCTTGCACTTCGACGGAAGCGGCCAGGATGTTCTCCGGCGAAATTCCAACGTGCGGCATGGCCGCGCGAATCACCCACTCGTTTGTGGATGAAACAGCCCAGACGTCGCATCCAGCGTCGCGAAGGCGTTGTACTAGTTCGCGCATCTCGGGGAAAATCTGACGGACGAAGTTCTGCTCGAAAAATTCCCTTGCCAGCGCGAGCACATCGGACTCTTTCAGTCCCTTGTGCATGGTAACCATTTCG
The DNA here is from genome assembly GCA_036770325.1 of Terriglobales bacterium. Lineage (GTDB taxonomy): Bacteria > Acidobacteriota > Terriglobia > Terriglobales > Acidobacteriaceae > Gp1-AA145. The sequence goes on along the minus strand of DAIPJJ010000077.1, from coordinate 16,871 downwards.
CCGCACATCTCGTCCTCGCTGACTTTGCCCTGCCGGTACTCGACATAACGGACGCGTGCCCAGCTGACAACTTCGTCGGAAACAACCCCACGCTTCAGCTCCCAATCGAAAAAGCGCTCGCCGGCATCGCCACTCCAGAGCGTGCCATCGCAGTCGAAGACGGCAAGTTTGGGATTGAGGCGTAGGACAGAATTTATAAGCGTGGAATCCTGGTTGGCGACTGGCATTCTCTCCCCGAAAACTCTTAACGACTTGACAGCCCAAACTCAGATTTTAGCGAAGCGTAATCCTCCGGCGTATTGATGTTCATTGCCACTCGGGAATCACTGACCGGGACATACGAAATGTGCTGCTGGTGGGCGTGTTCTATTTCACGCGCGCTGCTGGTGGGCCCGGCCTTGAGAAACACTTCGATCATCTCCCGGGCAATCACGATGGGATGACCGTGTTTTCCCTCAAATTCGGGCACCACCGCCCAAGCGATTCGGTCACGGCGTTCGAAGGCGGTAACTAGCGCATCGAGAGTGGCCGCAACCGGCGGAGGCCGATCTACAAGTGTCACCATGGCAGCGTCTCGCCCCCGGCTCAGGACCTCTGCTAACCCGACCTGAAGAGAGCTGAACTGGCCTCGCTCAGGCTCGGGGTTGATCGCAAGAGAAGCCCCGGAACTGTCTACGATGGCGCGAAGCGTTTCTGCATTGTTTCCGGCGACAACCGCTACGAAATCACAATATTGATTCAAAGCCCTTATTGCCGCGGACAGCAGAGTTCCAGCCGGAAGTGATTGGCTGCTTGTGACAGCAGCATCGGCCGGCCAGGGGAGTAGAGCTTTGTCCCGGCCCATGCGCGTCGATTCGCCTGCAGCAAGTATGACTCCGCCGAGGCCCATGGCTATTCCGGCAGTTCGCCGTTCAGCAGCTTGCCCAGGTCGCTCGATAGGCAGCGCACGCCGACGTAAAAATGCCCGAACAGCGCATACACAGCGCTGACTTCATCGAATCGCATTTCGTAGATGAGCTTCTTGAAGACCAGTGGATCGTCGGCGAAGAGATCGACTCCCCATTCCCAATCGTCGAAGCCGATGGAACCGGTAATGATCTGCTTCACTTCGCCCGCGTATCGACGTCCAACCAGGCCATGCTCGCTCATCTGGCGCGCGCGTTCTTCGATGGGCAGGGTGTACCAGTTCTTGTCTTCCCCCCGGCGACGGTCCATGGGATAGAAGCAGATGTACCGGGCCGGCGGGATCTCGGGAAAGAGGCGTGGCTTCATGGCCTCGCGCTGGCGGGCGAGGGTCTCATTGATGGCGTGCTTCCAGTCGTCGGAGTGGGGCTCGAGGCCTCGGTCAAGCAGTTCGTGATACGTCTTGAGGCTCGATTCGTAAAGCCCGAGCTCAATTACCGAAAGATAGGAGCTAGTTGGCTCAAAAAAGTCTGAAAGGCCGCATTGGGACAATTGAACTTCGGCGCGGTTCAGTTCGTCGAATGACTCGCGAAAGTGGACCAGCAGCAGATCGCCCTTGTGTCCCAGCAGGGAATAGAGCGCCGATTGTCCTTTCTTTCCTTCTTCCCAGCTTCCGAAAAGGCGAGCAGCCTGGCCGACCACATCAATTTTCTGCGTGGAGCCCAGTTGCCGCCATGCCGGCCAGCGAAAACGGAACATCTGGTGCAGAACGCTGTAGCCTTCGATAGTCAGTGGGACCGGCGGAGCTTCAGCGGTCACGGTATGCGGGCGGACTGGACGGCTGGCAGTCATTGGCTACGTTCAAAAATATCACGGTCGCGGTGGTGCGCGTCGTTTGCCGAACTCGACTGGAAGGACATTGAACGAACGAAAGTGCGTCTTCGCAAAATTTTCAATGAGAAATCATTGACAACTTTTCTGTTCTCGGCACATTCTCAGAAGTATGAGCACGATTGCGCTTTCGGAACTGCTCGGCGCCGCGGTGAAAGATGCATCCGGCGCACAGGGTGGACGTGTGCGCGAGGTTGCTCTTACCCCTGCCGAAGATCGGGTTTATGTTTCGACGCTAATCGTCCGGACCAAAGACGGGAACCGTCTGCTGCCGATTTCGGACGTTTCGTCCTTGAACGGTGGGATTCGCGCCACTTCTCCGGTCTCGAAATGGGCTTCGGCGGACAATGAGGGCTTGTTCCTGCTCGAGCGCGATCTGCTTGACCAGCAGATCATCGACGTTCACGGGCGAAAAGTTGTCCGGGTCAATGACGTGGATCTCCATCCGGAGACGACCAACGGTCATCTCAAGCTAAAAATCGGGTCCGTGGACGTTGGCACCCGGGGCGCAGTCCGGCGCCTGCTGAAAGGAGTAGTTCCCTCGGCTGCACTCAAGCCGGTGTTGCAAAAGCTTCCGCCACGGCTGATCCCCTGGGATTTTGTCGACCTGATCGAGACTGATCCCGCCCGCCGGGTAAAGCTCAAGATTTCCCATGACCGGCTGGCGAAACTGCACCCAGCCGATATTGCCGACATCATCGAGGAACTTGCCCCAAGTGAGCGGCAAGCGGTCTTCCAGAGCCTGGATGAAGAGATCGCTGCTGGTGCGCTCGAAGAAGTCCGGCCGAAAGTCCAGAAATCCATCGTGGAGGGGCTCGACTCTGAACGCGCGGCTGAAATTGTGGAGGAGATGAATCCCAACGCGGCCGCCGACCTGCTGGCCGACCTGCCCGATGAGCGTACCTCGGAAATTCTTCAGGAAATGGAACCTGAGGAACGCAACGAAGTTGCCGAGCTGCTCGAGTTCCGCGAAAATACCGCCGCCGGACGCATGAATACGGAGTACCTCTCGCTGGACTCCGATGCGACGGTCAACGATGCCATTGATGTGCTCCGGAACTTCGAAGGCAGCATCGAAACCGTGCACACGATTTACTTGGTAGATGACCAGTGGAAGCTGGTCGGGGCTGTGCCGCTGGCGAAACTGGTACTTGCGAAGGGCGAGGACAAAATGTCCTCACTCACAGTTGACCCACTCATCTCGGTGCACGCCGGAGCAAAAGAGAACGAAGTCACCGAATTATTCGACAAATATAACCTCGTGACGCTGCCGGTTCTCGACGACAACGACGTGCTGACCGGAGTCATTACCTCCGATGACGTAATCAGCCTGTTGCGGGCGAAGTTATAAGTCCACTTCTGCAATCTTCATCTTCAGAAAAAATTAATGCTAGGCAATACTTTGGCCTGTTCAAATTTGCAGGCCTGCATTTATTCTGTTTTCGCCTCGCTTCAGCCATTTATGCCGAGTGGAAGTACAAACGCGGTCAACGAAATAGTGGAAGAACCAGACCCTGCCCCCGGCATCGGGCACGCGAGATCACGAAATGGCAACCTGGGTCAATACGCCAACAACGCCGCGACGACCGAAAAAATCGCGCCGGCGCTCGCCATTTCGTTCTGTCAAATTCCGGCTGCTCGCATTCCTGGCGATCTTTGGCCCGGGATTCATCACTGCCAACGTTGATAACGACCCCGGCGGTATCCTCACCTATTCGCAGGCAGGAGCAAAGTTCGGCTACGCGCTGCTCTGGACGCTGATTCCCACCACCATTGCACTGATGATCGTTCAGGAGATGGCCGCCCGCATGGGCGCGGTCACAGAAAAAGGTCTATCTGACCTGATCCGGGAGGAATTCGGCTTTCGAGCAACTTTCTTCACCATGCTCATTCTGGGCATCGCTGATATCGGCAACATCATGGCGGAATTTGCCGGCGTCGGCGCCGGCATGGGGCTGTTCGGAGTCAGCAAATACATTGCGGTTCCGATTGCGGCAGGTCTGGTATGGGTAATGGTGGTCAAGAACTCATACAAGCTGGTGGAACGGATTCTGATTGGCTGTTCCCTGGTTTACTTTACATACGTCGTGTCGGCTTTTCTTGCGCATCCGGACTGGAAGGCGGCGATTCACGCTACAGTTGTCCCGACAATTACCAGGACCTCCGAGTACCTGGTTGTTGTCATTGGATTGATTGGAACCACAATCACGCCCTGGATGCAGTTTTATCTGCAAGCGTCGATCGTGGAGAAGGGAATTGGAAAGAAGCAATATGCGCTAAGCCGATGGGACGTGATTCTAGGCTGCATCATCACCGATGTGGTCGCGTTCTTCATCGTGCTGGCATGCGCCGCGACGTTGTACACCTCGGGAATTCACAACATCAGCGATGCTGCCGACGCCGCAGCCGCCTTGAAGCCATTAGCAGGCCAGTGGGCGTTCCTGTTATTTGCGATTGGGCTAGTGAATGCTGCCGTTCTTTCGGCGGCTATTCTTCCCCTGGCGACCGCCTACAACATCTGCGAAGGCCTGGGGCTCGAGTCAGGCATAAATAAGAGGTTTTCCGAAGCGCCGGGATTTTATTGGCTCTACACATTCCTGATCGCGTTCGGAGCAGGTATTGTGCTTTTGCCGAGAATTCCTCTGGTGAAGGTCATCCTCTATTCACAGGTGGTAAATGGCATCCTTCTGCCGTTCCTGCTGATCTTCATGCTAATTCTGATCAACAAGAAAGAGCTGATGGGCGAGTACAAGAACTCGCTGTTCATCAACATTCTGGCGTGGAGTACCTGCGGGATCCTGATTGTGCTTTCGCTCGCCTGGTTCTGGACTACGTTGACCGGCGCTTAACTTTCTAGAACGCCATTAAGACCACGCCCGCAGCCACAAACAGCGCTGCCGCCCAACGGCGTTTGCCGACGCGTTCCCGAAGAAAAAATTTGGCGGCAATCGCATTCGCGACGAAGGTGAGGGAAGCGGCCGCCGGACCGACGAGACTGACGTCATTCCAGGACAGCCCAAAAAGCAGACTATAAAACGAGATGGCCATACAGCCCACGCCGAGCAGGAAGTAGCGATTTCGCAAGATCAACAGCAGAACGAAACCGAGCCCGCGTTTTTGTCTGAGCACGCCGAGGTCGCCAATCTGCTTCATACCACGGGACAAGAGCACATCGCCTGCACTCGATGAGAGCACGATGGCTAGAATGGCAAGCCAGGCGTTCAGATTGCTCATTGCATGGCGAATCACGAGTGTTCCACCGCGCTTTCCGCGGCGCGGCGACGTGGGCGCCCAGTCACTTCCGGACCGCTGGTGACGAACCCGACTCCGGCTGAAACCAGCGCAATTCCCAACCAGCGCATGAGACTGACCTTTTCATGCAGGCCAAAGCGAGCGATCAGAGCAAGCAGGACGTAACCCAAAGAACTGGCTGGAAGGACGTAGGTCAGATCGGCCCAGGAAAGCGCCGTCATGTAAGTAACGAAAAAGCCGAGCAGGAGAACAATTCCCAACGAAACCCAGGGATTGATGATGGCGAGAAGAAGGGCTGAAAAGTGGCCCAGGGAAATGTTGCCCATCTGCTTCATTCCGTAAGAAAGCAGGGAATCGCCGACCGGCGCAAAAACCGTCACGCCGGCCAGCACTATGTACTTGCTAAGCGTCACGAAGCTTTAAACCTGGACAGTTTCCTGCGGCTCAGGAGCAGAGCTCTTGGCGTTTCCATTCCCATTCCCATTGCCATTGCTCTTATTCTTGACCAGCTTATTCCGCATCGACCGAACTTTCAGGAAGGTCTTGGCCTCTTTGTAGAGCCGCTTACGCTCCCCAGAGTCGAATGCCGCTTTGCGCAGAATACGAAAGACTGCCTTTGGCCGGAAGTAGTACTCGTCGTAGAAGCGATGCACTGAGTGCAGAACTTCGTCCGCCGGCAGTTCGGGATATTCGATGTGCGCGAGTTGGTGCCCACCTTCATCGACCATGCTGCCTTTGACGATGAAGTTGTTCTTAATCGCGAAATCGTAGAGTTCAGTTCCGGGGTAAGCATGCGCCACCGAAACCTGAATGGTTTCAACATCCAGTTCTTTCGCGAAGGCAATCGTGTTCTGGATGGTCTCGCGCGTTTCGCCCGGCAGACCCAGAATGAAATCGCCGTGGATCACCAGACCCAACTTGTGCGCGTCTCTTGTAAACTGGCGGGCGCGTTCGAGAGTTGCGCCCTTCTTAATGTTCTTCAGAATCTGCTGATCGCCGGATTCGTAACCTACGATCAACAGGCGGCATCCAGCTTCCCGCATCGCCTTGAGCGTTTCGTAGTCAGTGGTAACTCGCGACGTGCAGGACCAGGTGAGATTCAGCGGCTTGAGTTTCGCGCACAACTCGACCGTCCGTGCCTTCTGTATGTTGAAGGTATCGTCATCGAAGAAAAATTCCTTCACATACGGCCAATACTCTTTCGCCTTTGCCATTTCTCGCGCCACGTCGTCAGTGGAACGCTTGCGCCACGCATGTCCGCTGGTGGTCTGAGGCCATAGACAGAACGTGCACTGCGCCGGGCATCCTCGGGTCGTGTAAAGCGAAACGTAAGGATGAAGCAAAAACGGCACATTGTATCGGCGCACATCGAGGTCACGACGATAAACATCCGTTACGTGCGGCAGAGAATCGAGGTCCTGTAACTGTGGGCGGTCTGGAGTGTGCGCGACAGAGCCGTTTTTCCGGTACGAAATCCCGAGAATATCGTCGTAAGCCCAGCCTTCGGCAAATTCCTTGGTGGCATAATCGAATTCTTTCCGCACCACGAAGTCGATCGCCCGTCCTTCCTGCAGACTTTGCTCGGGCAGGACGGTTACATGTGGGCCCACAAAGGCAATCTTGATCTTTGGATTCGCGTCCTTGATGCGCTCGGCTAGCCGGATGTCACCGGGGAAACCGGGCGTGCTCGTGTAGAGAACGAGGAACTCGTATTCCTTGGCTATGTTGATCGTCTCTTCCGCGGAAACATAGTGCGGAGGCGCATCAAGCAGCCGTGCGCCCTCAAGCATTCCGGTCGGGTAGGCCAGCCATACCGGATACCAATAGGACTCAATTTCGCGTGTGGCCGGCCAGCGCGACCCCGCGCCTCCGTCAAAGTTTTCGAACGAGGGGGGATTCAGGAACAGCGTCTTTAAAGGCATAGATATAGACTTTTATCTTAACATTCGGGGTTTGATTCACGAGACGTGTATCCCATAGATAATCAACTCTGTTGTCATACAAACCAGGCAAATCACACGCCCAACCAGAGTATCGGATCAGGGACATTTCCGAGCCTAACGACTCCGGCGTGCGCTGGGCAATGCGATAAGGCGGAATGGCGTCTGGGTGCAGTAAACAGGCCAAAACCTGCCTCCGCCAGAGCGCGTCTACTTAGATTGATCTACCCACGAATCGAGCTCACCTGTCGCCCGCATCAGGCTAATGCGTGCCCGCAAGAGTTCGAAATTTGCATCCTGCAAAGCGTTATATTTATCAGACAGTTGCGCCCGAGCGTTCGCTCCTTCATTGATTGTGGCAGTTCCAGAATTCATCCGGACTTGGACAGCATCAACGTCGGATTGCGCCAACTCATATTCAAGTTCAGAGACTTTCTGCGCCGCCTGGAGCTGCTCGACCGATCGTCGCAACTTCAAAGTCTGCTGTGAGAGCTGGTTCTTGGTTGATTCAACTTCTTTCCTGGCGTGAATGGCCTCCGCATCGGCTGCCTCAGCATGCGCGTGCTGCGACGGGTTAAAAAAAGGAAAACGTATGACTACGCCGACGGTTGCGTTGTTTCGTTCGAATTGGTCCTGGTTGAAAAATTGCAGCCAATTGTTGAATTTTGCGAGGACGGCATATTGGGAAGCGAAATCAACCGAGGGCCACAAGGATCGGTGTTCGGCACGCGCGCGAAACATCTGCGCTGTTGCATGGTCCTGCGCGAATAAGACTGCCGGATTGTTCTCCTCAGCCTTTGCGTCCGGATCGTCATGCGGCTGAAGTTCGGGCAGAGCGGGGGCCGAATTTGGGTCCACTTCCAGCGAATTCGTCGACACGCCAGTCAGCTGCGACAAGTTTGTGCGCAGCACATCGATGGCGCCTTCTGCCTGAATGGTCCGCAAGCGTGCTCGCGCCGCCGCCAGCTCCGCCTGCTTGCCAATTTGCTGGCTGTCGACTCCGGCCTTTACTCGTTGATCTTCGATCTCCTGCGCCTTCAGCGCGTCTTCTTGTTCCTGGCGTAGCGCGGCGATTTGCTTCTCCCACTTCGCTAGCTCCAGATAAGTCAGGACCGTATCTTGCGTGATCTGGCTTCGGCGATCTTTGCCCTCTTCAGTGACTGCGCGGGATTCAAAGCGCGCGGCGCGAACAAAATCGCGCAAAGCTGGATTGAATATTGCCGATTGTGCTGTGACATTGAAGAGCGAGGGCGCTGAACCTTCAAGTGACAGAGGATAACCCCAGGTGTCACCGAGGCCGGAGCCAACCATCAGTTGCGGCAAATACTGGCCACGCGCTTCGCGATATGACTGGAAGGCTCTTTGCTCATCCGCTGACGCTTGCCCTGCTGCCGGACTGTGGGCGAGAGCAAGTTGTACCGCGCGCTTGAGCGAGATCGTTTCAGCATTGGCCGTGATCGTACTCGAAACAAGAAGAACCAGCAGTGTACGAAGACACACTTCAGCCAGATCCGAAGCAGTTTTCATGTTTCCACCTTCAATGTGGAATAAACACTGATTTTACTGGGAGCGTCTTCCGTTAAGACGCACGGTGAACCCAAAGGCGCAATCAGCGGCTGACTCGTTGCAGCGCCTCTTGCGCAGGGCGGAATTCGCGGGCAATCTCAAGCGCCTGCTTGTATTTAGCGGCAGCATCGCTGCTTGCACCCAGTTTTTCATCGGCCATACCAAGAAGATAGTAGACCTTGAATACCGGCGCCTGCTCCACTTTCGCGTTCGACTTCAGGTAAGTGCGCAGTAATTGAGCTGCTTCTGGCAGATTGCGCTGAGTATGGATGAGAATTTCCGCGGCGTCCACCAGAGCATCGGGCCGGTCGAGCGGGGCATTGCGGACACGAACCAGCGCCTGCTCCATCGCTTCAAACTGCGAACGGTGCTTATAGAAGAGTCCCAGGTTGAGCCATGCGCTCGCACTGCCACCGCTAGCCGTGATGGCTTCGTGATATTCGCGATCAGCAGTGCCGAAATCGCTTTGCTTCTCCGCAATGCGCGCCTTTACCCAATGCGCCTTGCCGGGATCGAGCGAAATCAGAGAATTTGCCTGTTCTTCTGCTTTGTCGCGGCCGCCGCCAACAATCGAAGGGGCTTCGAGATAAAACTCGGCCAGATCGCTGCGTGCGTCGACACTTTTCGGACTCAGCCGGACGGCAGTCTCAAACTGGTGGACGACCTTGCGAGCCAGTGATGCGGCCGCAAGAAAGCGTGAGCCATCAGCCTTTTCACCATAAATTCTTCCCAGCCAGAGATGAAACTGGCTGTTGTTCGGCGCGAGCTCCACTGCTTTCTCGCACTCCGAAATTCCGTTGTCCCACTGGCCGAGGCTGAAATACGCGCGGCAGAGGAGATTGTGGGCAAGCGCATCATCAGGCGACGCGCTGATCCGGCCATGAAGCGCAGCAATCGCCTCGTCTACTCGGCCATTGGCGATGAGCGACGGCGCAGTTTCATCTGCCCCGGCGATTGCGATTGAAACGCCAAAAAAAGCTATAACAACGATCGACAGCAGAAAACGCATTTTATTGCACCACTCTCACTGAAAGATGATCATGCAAAGGCTTGGAATTCACCGACCGAAGCGCAACCTTTGCACCTTCCTGCAAGCCGGAAGTAATTTCCGCCTCGGTCAGGTTTGAAATGGATGTCTGCACGTCCCGGCGTTCCAGTTGATTGTTTGCCACTAAGTAGACGTAGGGCGTGCCATCCTCCAGGCGCAAGGCCTCGCGCGGAACCTTGAGGACACTATCGTCCTGCTTGGTCACGATTGTGACGCCGACGTTGATATTTGGCAGCAGCTTGAAATCCGGGTTCGGTACCACACACGTGGTTTCGCCCACATTGCGAGTGCCGTGCAATTTCACAGATGCGGGGATATTGTTCACAGCGCCTGTCCATGTGCGTCCTGGCACAGCGTCCCAGGTCAGTTCGATTCTTTGCCCGGGTACAAGTCTCGCGATGTCCGGTTCATCGACGTAGGCGCGAACCAGGACTTTCGACAGGTCTGCTTCCTGCAAAATCAGATCGCCAGGGTTCACATACGCGCCTTGTTTTACCGGCAATGAGTAAACCACGCCGTCGAACGGGGCGCGGATCACAAGCTGGCGAAGGATATCTTCTGCGGCAGAATAGGCGCTCTCGGCTTGAACCTGTCGCGCCTCTACGCTTGAGATTTCCGGGCGTGAGAAACGTCCGCTCTGCTTTGACTCCAGCAGCTTGACCTGCGCTTCAGCGGCTGCCAACTGCGCCTGTGCGGAGCGTACTTCGCCCGGCGAGGCCGCGCCACTCTGTTGCAGGTTCTTGAGTGCATCATAGTTGCGTTGTGCCGCGTCGCGATCGGCACGGGCCTTTACCAGTTGTGCCTGCAGAGTGAGCACTTCTTCCTGCGTGCCGCCTTGCTGAATCGAATTCACGTCAGCTTCGGAAGCGCGGATTTGTGCCAACGCCTGAGCGGCCTGACTGCGAGCAGTGGCAGAGTCGAGTTCCACCAGCAACTGGCCTTTTTTTACGTGGTCGCCTTCTTTGACGAGGATTCGGCTCACCGTTGTTCCCGTCGGCGCGTGGGCTTCGAAATTGTTGATGGGCTCAACTTTTCCGTTCGTAGAAATCACGCTGCGGATGTTGCCTCGCGCCACGGTGGCAGCGAAAACAGGGACAGCATCATCGCGCGACGCGAATGAAGCCAGCAGGATGACTGCGAGCACGGCTCCTGCTGCCCACAAAATCCATCGCCGCCGGGCAAAAAAGCCCGTATTTCGGCCATTTGGAGACATTTAATTGATATGAAATTATCGTAACACTTGCACGCATCGGCCCGAACCGAGGAACAATTAACCGTTTAGATGCACCACTTTCCGGAAAGTTCGAGAAAATTGGGCCCAACCGGCCCTGACGACTCTGGGTAGAATGAGTTGATGCCGAAGCAGCCGCGCTACACGCCAGAACACGCCCAGGCCGGCCTGGACACAAAATTTCCCGAAATCGAGATTTGGCCCAACCAATTCCCCGCCTACGAGATTGTCATCGATGATCCTGAGTTCACGTCTGTATGCCCGAAAACCGGGCTGCCGGATTTCGGCGTGATCACGTTGCGGTATATGCCTGACAAAGACTGCCTTGAGCTGAAGTCCTTTAAGGAATACCTGCAGTCGTACCGTAACATTGGGATTTTTCAGGAGAACATCGTTAACCAGGTGCTTGAAGATGTCGTGCGCTGGGCCAAGCCTGTATGGGCCGAAGTAAAGGGTGATTTCCGCCCGCGCGGCGGAATTTCGACAGTTGTGGTCGCACGTTGGCCACGACCAAAAGGGAACAGCAGCAGCTAATCTTTTCTTGAATTCTTACGTGGTATATTCCACTTTCCTGTGGCCCAAACCAAGCTCTATCCCTGGACTGCGCTCACGCTGCTCACAGCGCTGAACTTTCTGAACTACATCGATCGCTCGGTTTTGTTCGCCGTGCAGCCGCTAGTGCAGGGTGAATTTAATTTGAGCAACACGCAGGTGGGATATCTCACCAGCGCATTTCTCGGCTTCTACATGGTGGCAGCGCCGTTCACCGGACCGCTGGCCGACCGTTACTCGCGAAAACTGATCATCGTCCTCGGAGCGTTTTTCTGGAGCGGGCTGACGTTGCTTACCGCGGTCACGCACACGTATTGGGAACTGCTGGTGCGGCACACACTCGTGGGGATCGGCGAAGCGACGTTCGTGACCATCGCGCCGACCTTTGTTGCCGATCTTTTTCCTGAGAACAAGCGCGGCCGCATCTTCGGAATTTTTTATCTGGCGATCCCAGTCGGTACGGCGGCGGGCTACATCCTCGGCGGCAAACTTGGTGCTACACACGGATGGCGATTTCCATTTTATGTCGCCGCCGCGCCCGGATTTTTGCTGGCCGTCGCTTTGCTTTTTATCCCACAGCCTGAGCGGGGACAATTCGACTCGGTGCAGGAGACGCGCGAGCGCGGAACATTGATCGGATTGGCGCGGAATCCTGCATTCTGGACCGCTGTTCTCGGGATGGCCGCAATGACATATGCGCTCGGCGGCATTCAGGTCTGGATGCCGACTTTTCTATCACGCGCGAGGGGTTACTCGCTCGAAGCAGCAAATTACACGTTTGGCCTGATTGTCGTGGTTGATGGCATTCTGGCGTCACTCGCCGGCGGATGGTTGGGCGACTACCTGCTGCCAAAGATGAAGAGTTCCTACTATCTTGTCTCCGCCGCGAGTATGGCACTCGGGGTACCATTCATGATCGTGGCGCTGTTCAGTCCCGGCCGCCTGATGCTGCCGGCAATTGCCATCGCCGCTTTCCTGTTACTCCTGAATACGTCACCGCTGAATGCGGCTATCGTTAATTCCGTCGGAGCCCACATTCGCGCGACGGCTATCGCGGTCGGAATTTTCACGTATCACTTCCTCGGCGATGTGCCTTCGCCGACCATGATGGGCTGGGTCGCGGATCGCCACTCCTTGCAGACAGCTTTCGTCTTGCCGGTGATCGCCATGGTTGTTTCGGCCGCAATTCTCTTTTACGGAATGCGCTTTGCCCCGGCGGTTGCGACTGAAAAGCAGCCGCGTCCCGCCCAGGCCCACGCAGGATGATTTACTTCCACTGGATTGCGGGCATTCTGCTCGCGCTCGTCTGGCTCTCGCGCATTGTTGATACCAGCATCGGAGTGCGGACGCTGGTGAATATTGCCCGTCCGGAGTGGGACCGTGATCCGGCCACCACTGCAGGTGTACCGCGCGTCAGCATCATTGTTCCGGCGCGGAATGAGGAGAAGTCCATCGGAGAGGCCCTCACACGGCTGCTTGCGCTTGACTATTCCAATTACGAAGTGATCGCGGTGAACGATCGCTCGACCGATCGCACCGGAGAGATCATGGAAGGATTGCTCACGGGCGAGGGCGCCCGTGACCGCAGGTTAGGAGATGGCTCGCTGAGAGTTATTCACATACACGAATTGCCGGCCGGCTGGCTGGGCAAGAACCACGCGATGTGGGCCGCGGCCAATCAGGCAAGCGGCGACTGGCTGCTCTTCACCGATGGCGATGTGATGTTTCGTCCTGACTGCATGCGCCGCGCGATTGCATACGCCGAAGCGGAACATGCCGACCATCTGGTGCTATTTCCGCGCATGATCATGAAGCATGCCGGCGAAAAAATGATGCTGGCATTTTTTCAGTTGATGTTTGTGTTTGGCCATCGACCCTGGAAAGTTGCCGATCCAAAAGCAAAGGATCACATCGGCGTCGGTGCCTTCAATCTGGTTCGGCGCAGAGTCTATGAAGCGATTGGTACCCACGCGGCGTTGCGTTTCGAAGTCGTCGACGACATGAAGCTGGGCAAGCTGATCAAGAATGCCGGATTTCGCGAGCGGAACGTGCTCGGAGACGATCTGCTCGAAATCCATTGGGCGAGGGGCGCGTTGGGTGTTGTTCGGAATCTTACAAAAAATTTCTTTGCGGTTCTTTCCTACCAATTGTGGAGGGCCATTGGTTTTTGCATCCTCGCCGCGTTCTTCAATCTCTTGCCCTTTGCCGGAGTTTTCTGGGCCCACGGATGGGCGCGCCTTCCGTATGCAATCGCGCTCGCCTGTATTCTCTTTTTCTATTGCGGCATGTCGTTCTTCTCAGACGTGCGGCCCTGGTACTTCGTCGTCCATCCTGTCGGCACATTGTTATTTATCTATATTGTGCTGCGTTCGATGTTCTTTGCCCTGTGGAATGGCGGAGTGGAGTGGCGCGGTACCTACTACCCGCTGGATGAACTCAAGAGAGGGCTGGTGTGAGCTCCGTGGTTTTTTTCTGTGTAACTCTGTGTTCTCCGTGGTTCGGCTTTCAGTCGGACTCCGGATCCTCGGGAATTTCGACGGGCAGCGTCGGCGTGCCTTTTTTCTTGCGCGACGGATATCGGCTCTTTGAAGCGTGCGCCGATCCGACGCTGTAGTGGCCTCTTTCTTCGACGTCAAAATTCCGTGGCAGCGGCGGCAACGACATCGCTCCGCCACCTAGCTGCTTCGAGTTCTCAAGAACGATCTCGGCCCGATCGTCGTACTCTTTGATCTCGCCGCGAATCTCGATCATTTTGCCGGCGAGCTGTCGCACGTCACCGATCTTCTTGAGATCGTACGGGAACACAACCACAGTGAATGTGCACAGCCGGTAGTCTTCGCAGAAATCGAGAAAGCGAACACCGCGATTGCCTTCCTTCACGCGAACAACCTTGCCTGTAACGCACTCGGTTTCCCCGAGATGATCGCGTGCCTGATCAAAAGGAATGCAGGCGGCATAAGAATAGAGAGCAAGGAAGACATAAAGCAGCAGGAAGAGAGTTGGAGAGGTGCGGACCACCGCGCACATTGTAGTGCGCCGATGCAGACTTGATCCTGAAGAATTACAAGGTTACTTGCCAAATTCCCAGAACGGGAAAAAACTGCAGCACGGGCGAGGACGCCCGTGCCCCATACTCCTACCGGAACGCCTTCACCGCTGCGGCCTCATCGTCTTTCACGTCAAAAACGGTGTAGAGCTTTGTAATCTGCAGCAGGTCATGCACCTTTTTTGTCAGGTTCAACAGCTTCAGTTCGCCGCCCTGATTTTTGGCAGTAGTGTAGGCGCTGACCAGCTCGCCGATCCCTGAGCTGTCGATGTAGTTCACTTCGCCGAGGTTCAACAGAATTTTCTTGCGGCCTTTGGCGAGCAGGTCCTTCACTGTATCGCGAAGAATCACGCTGCCTTCACCGAGCGTAATACGTCCGCTGCAATCGACAATGTCAACTCCATCAAGCTGGCGAGTATTGACTCTCAAGTTCACTGGGAAGCCTCCTTGCCGCCCCCGGCTTCGCCGTGGACGTGTTTGATAAGTTTGATTTCCGTGCCCGTGCTGGACGGGTGAATCTCCACATCATCCATAAACGAGCGGATTAGAAAAATTCCGCGCCCCGATGTCTTCAACAAATTCTCCGGCGCAAGCGGATTGGGAATAGTCGCCGGATCGAGTCCCTTTCCCTGATCGCGAATCGTGATCACGAGATCTTTGTTTGTGCGTTCAAATTCGAGCGCTACTTTTTTTTCGGGATCGTAGGCATTCCCGTGCAGAACCGCGTTTACTGCCGCTTCGCGAACCGCCATGGCAATCTGCATGACTTCGTCTTCGCCAAAGCCAGTTTCGCTGGCAATGCGGCTTGCCGCTTGCTCCGCTTTGTCGACGGTCTCCAGGGTCGAATCAAGATTGTAGGAGAACCGGTTCCCGGCCATAAATAAGCGTTTCAATGAATTCGGCAAACGGCGGACACCACGGCCTTATCTGCTTGGAAATACGGCTTGCCTCGCAGATTGGGTAGTTTGAACCTTCTCCTGTGGAAATGTCAACGCTGCCTTCACACAGGGCCGCTACGACACATACTCATACAGTTGCTTGCGCAGCAGGGGATTTTGCCAGTACTGGACATGGGCAAGCAGGGGCGTGGATGCCTGTTTATCGATCATATTGTCGACATGCTGAGGCGAATTCAAAGGTACAGCCGGATCGTCGTAGTAGTCCAGGGAACCGCTGATGATGTCCATCGGCGACCAGATGTTAATCCAGCGAAAGGGCTCGGGCCTGTATTTCGCGTAATCCACGATCAGTGGCTGAGCCGAAGCAGCCAACTGTTCGCGTACCCATTGCGCTTCCGAGCCGGTCTGCAAGCGAAATATAAAGGCAGTTTTGTCGAGCGGAGAGCCGAAGGTGATAAGCGCGCAGGTGCGTCCAACCACATTGCGGCGGTCAGCGTCAGCGCAGACCTGGTCAGCATTGATCAGAGAATTCAGCGTGTCGTAAGCCAGTACTGATCCAAGGGAATGACCGACCACCAGCACACGCGAATAATTCGGAACCGTCGACTGCCGTGCTCCCATACCGTAAACTACTTGTCCTACGTTCAAGCCGATCTTCCGAATCTGGTGCCGAAGATCATCGAATTTGCTGTCCTTATAAGCAGAAACGTACGCAGCGACGTCTCCCACAAACTCGATTACGAAGAAGCGGACCACGAAAGCTTCGGCCGTCAACAGCAACCAGATCACCGTCCGCGCCACTGTGGCCCAGGTAAAAGATTCTCCGGGCACGGCTCCAGGAATGAATAAGGCAAGCCAACGCAGGCAGGATAGGCCCCAATGCCCAAACCCGCCGGCGATAATCGGAAAATTTGCGAGCGCGACTTTGGCTTGTGCCGCCAAGGTCAGGGACACGAATGCAATCACGCCAACCTGGAGCAATAAGAACACCAGCACGCCGACTAAGCTGATCCACGTCATCCGCCCAATTCTCATCTGTTTTGGACCGCCAAACATCCAGCGTTGAAAGCTGCTTGCCCGGAACGGACGGCTGAATTTAAGACCGTCCCATCCGGCGCGCAGCAGAAACTTGACCGTGTCCCAGTATGTGACCTTGCCTTCGGTAAGAGGCGCCCAGTAGGCCTCATAAACGTGGACTTCATGTGAGCGTCCGTCCTTTTCCCATTTGACCTCTGCCCTGGCAAGAAAATCATCGTTTGCCTGGGCAAGTGTGACTTCAACCGGAGAGACGGTTGCCTTGTCGTCGCGGGCTTCCGTCAGCAGAGCTTCGGCCACTGAGCTGATGGTCTCGTATCGCACTTGCTGACCCATACCGTGACAGACGAGGACGGCGACCGGCCCTTCGCCAGACCTGTTCGCTTGTTCAAGACGCTCGTCCCAAAGCGGCCGGTAATGGATGCGATTTGGGGTTGAAGGTGGGGGAGCAGGTAGCGTTGTGTCCGCGTTGCGTTCGGGCTCTTGTGCATCTCTCACTGAGGTTCTG
>DAIPJJ010000076.1:0-18991 GCA_036770325.1 Terriglobales bacterium | reverse complement strand
TCGGTGGCTGGGAAGTTGTTGACCGGAGCTGCCCAGATATCGGCCTCCATGAAAACTTGCATGAGTTCGTCAGTAGTCTTCCGCGCAAAACCGGGTTCCAACTTTCTCTTTACTTCATCGCGGTTCGCCAGCATGTTTCGCGAATCGCTCCCCTCGAATCCCTCAATGCCGACGAGCTCTGCAACTTTTCCGAGTGGCATCATGGCCACCACAATGTATCCATCACGCGTTTTATAGACTCCCATTGGAGCACCGACGCAAGGATGTCCGATTCCCGCTGCACTGCGCTCCGGCTCTGAATGAGTGTTGAAGTAAAGAGTGATTTCCTGCGTAGCCAAAGTCAGAATCGAGTTCAGAAGGTTGATGTCGATTCGCTGGCCTTCCCCAGTGTGATCGCGATGGTAAACCGCAGCCAGAATCGCGCTGACAATGTGGAAGGAGGCAGTGAGATCGGCGATGCCCATTCCGACCGGACTTGGCGGATCGCCTGCCTTGCCGTTCAAATAAAGAACTCCCGCCACAGCTTGCGCCAATAAGTCCTGACCGGGGCGGGTAACATATGGGCCATCCTGACCCCATCCACAACTTGCGCAGTAAATGAGTTTGGGATGAATGCTTGAAAGGAATTCGTACCCTAGACCGAGCCGGTCCATAACTCCCGGCCGAAAATTTTCGAGTAAAACATCACTCGATTTGATGATCTTGAGCGCGGCGTCTTTTCCCGCGGGGTGTTTCAGATTCAACGCAATACTGCGTTTTCCCCGGTTGAAGGTGAGGAACGAAACGCTTTCACCGTTGATGTAAGCGTCTTTTAGTGACCAGTTCCGCTGCCAATCTCCGTGTAGCGGTTCTATCTTTATTACGTCAGCGCCCATGTCGGCCAGCATCTGCGTCGCATTTGGCCCTTGAACAAGTTGGCTGAAATCTGCGATTCGAAGTCCCTCTAGAACTCCTCCCAATTGTTTCTCCTTTTATTAATAGCGGTTCTATTTAGACAACAGTTTTCACAGGCTCCGGCGCTCCCAATTCCCGGATCAGATCCGCCTCGGCATCAAGAATGCGTTGAATCATTGCCAGCCGGTCGCGGCCCGGCACGAATTCAAGTTGCCGAATTCCAAACGGATCAACCTCCTCGCGAATCAAACGCAGCTCCTCTTCTGACGGTGGCTTAGTACTCGGCAGCGGTTCTGCAATCAGAAAATCCCCGCCCGTCTGTGCGCGAATATGATCGAGCGCGACACCGGGATGGATGCTGATGAGGCGAAAACGCCTCTCCTCGTGATCCAACTCGAAAATTCCAAGATCGCTGATGAGCCGCACCTTGCCAGGCTGAAGGCCCGCGTGTCTGCGTTCTTCGTCTGTGAGCAAGCCGCGCGATGCCGTACAGAACTCGACGGCCTCAGTGAATCGCTCTGGCGAATGCCGCGTCAGATACAAAATAAAATTTTTGTGCAGGTTCGCCACATCGGCCATGCCGCCCTGTCCTGGCAGGCGAAGCACTTTACCTTTGACGGAAATCCAAGCATTGTTGGTCCGGCCATGCACATCGAGTTGCGCAACAGTAATTACTTCGTGAGTAATGCGGCCCTGCTGGTAGTACCAATGATAAGTTTCATCTCCGCCCCACCAAACCTTGGCGCTGCCGAACTCAAGCGGTTCCGCGAGTGTGAGTGACATCGGATGGAAGTCGATATCGATGAACCCTCCATTCAGAGCGATGATCGTCAATTTCGGCGCGTGAGTCTTCTTGGCCAACAAATAAGAAACCATTGCCAATGGAGAAACGGACCCTACCGAGCAGATACTGGAATTGTCATACTCGCGCGACAAGCACGTGACCATCAATTCGTCGATGGTGCAGGACGCGTTGACAGCCGTGGCGCGATGGCGCGACAAGATATCAGGCGTCAAAGCTGCGATGCGAGCTCGAGCACAGGTGGAAAGGAAATTTTGTCTTGACGCATCCGGTCTGTTTCGCAAGTCGAGGCCTACCGATGTCCGAGAGGACGAAACTGCTACGGGCGCCTTTTTACTGCGGCGCTGTTCGCTTTCGACATAGTTCAACAGCTCTTGATAGTCAGTGGAGTAGTAAGGAAGGCAGGAAGTTGGATACGCGCCCCAAGGAACTTCAGCAACTGCGGTAACGAACTCCTTCGGCAATACGAAGGCAAGCGGAGCGCCGAGGCTTCCGGTCTCGACGACCTCTTCCACCGTTACCAAAATTTTCTTCGCCGCACCCATCAAGCTCGGGTCGAAGCCCCTTGCGCCCTGGATTTCAATGTTGCCGTCGCGGTCTGCTCGTTGCGCGTGCAGCAGCAGTACATCGACATCAATCCGTCGGGCCTGTGCGATCCGCTCACCAGTGAATACCGAGGAGGATTCCTTCCAGAATGCGCCAGTCTTCATCAGATCAGATCCAACCGGCAGTTGGAATGGCATTTCGGGAAGATTGAAGTGAGCGGCATGCAGCGCCTGTGCCATGGCCAGAGCTGTCCACTCCTCGATTTCAATTGTTTTCTTTTCGAGAGCTTCGCGGAACCGCGGTGCAAGTCCGAAGATGTCAAGGCTGGAAAATGTAAATATCAGCTTGCGGACAGAATTGGCTTCCAAAAACAGCTCCAGCGGCAAGCCGCCGCCCCAGCTCGTAAACACAAAATCTTTTTTGTCATTGGCGAGTACTCGTTTGATAAGAGCAATCGGCAGACGGGACAGGTGCACCCCTCCGATTCCTATTCGCACGCCACCGGGAACGAGTTCCGCCAGTTCATCAAGGGTTAGGATCGCGGACATGTTCTACGCCTTGGAGGGAAGATTCTCATTCTGGCAGGACTGAGCAGGAGATGCCACCGTCGATCGAGATGCACTGCCCAGTCACCCAGGAACTCTCGTCACAAGCAAGAAATAGCGCACCCCAGGCGACATCGATGGGTTGACCAATTCTTCCCAGCGGATGCATTCGCTCCCAGGCACGCCGCAGTTCAGCAGGGTTGGGAACACGCTCCAGAACCTTGACGTTCATGGGAGTCTCGACGGTTCCCGGAGCGATGCAGTTCACACGGATTCCATCCTTTGCATATTCTCGCGCCATTTGCCGCGTAAGGGCGATGATCCCGCCTTTACTGGCCGCATAATGCGGATATCCCGGAAAGCCAAAGAGTCCCTGAATTGAAGTGATGTTTACGATTGATCCTCGCTTGGCGGCCAGCATGCCAGGCAAGACACGTTTTGCGCACAGAAACATGCTGGTTAAATTGACGGTCAAAACCCGGTTCCAATCGGCCAGGCTCAGAAGGTGCGCAGGCGATTCATGCGCAATGCCGACAACATTGGCCAGCACATCAACCTTTTGACCAAACTCCTTCTCCCCTGCCGCAACGGCTGCGTCGACTTCACTTTCGAGGCTTACATCGGTGCGGCGGAAAATGCACTGCCCTCCTGCCGCTCGAATCTCCTCCGCTGTTGCGTTTCCTTCCTTGGAATCGATGTCAGCCGCAACCACTTTTGCGCCCTCCTGTGCAAACAGCACAGCGATCGCTTTCCCGATTCCCATCGCGGCGCCGGTCACGAGCGCGATACGGCTTTCGAGGCGCACAATTCTCCCTCGCTACCAAGATGAATGGAGAGAAATATCACACCAGGAGATCTTTGTTCAACAAACAATGCTTTGAGAACGGCGATACTCATTGACAGCGCACCACGTCCCCGATGTATACAAGTCTCTTGTTCAGTCCCAAATGATGCCCCCGACCTTTGCTTTACTACTCGCATCCTCAGGCGCCGCAACTATGGCGTTAGGCGCAGGCGTGCTCAACGGAAGCTTCGCCACGCCAACGCGCTTCATGAATCGGTGGAAGTGGGAGAACGTGTGGGCGCTTTGGGCGCTGCTGGCGATGTTTGTTCTTCCCTGGATAGTTGCGTTCGCTACCGTGCCGCACTTGCTGTCCTGCTATCAGGCCAGCGAAGTACATCGTGCGCTTCTGTTGGTTATTCTCTTCGGCGCTGGCTATGGAATTGCCGCCATATGTTTCGGGCTAGGAGTCGAAGCGATTGGCATTGCTCTGAACTTTGCTATCGCACTCGGAACCGCAACCGCCGTCGGTTCCGCCATACCGCTATTGTGGTTCCACTCCGAGTCGGTATTTACGCGCCAGGGATTCGTGATCGAAGCCGGAATCGCGCTGGTTGTGGTCGGCATTGCATTTTGCGGAATAGCGGGCCGCTCCAAAGAACGCGATCAAGCAAAACAGGTGAATGCGGCAAATCGCGCAAGTTCAACGTCCTTTGCAAAAGGACTTGCGCTGGCCATTGTTGCCGGAGCCGGATCCGCACTCCAGAATTTCGGCATTGCTTTCGGCGCCCCGCTCCTTCATAGAGCGGCCGAACTTGGTGCAGGGTCGAGTTCGAAGGCCAACGTGATCTGGGCCCCGCTGCTCACGGCGACATTGATTCCATATGTCATTTTTTGCGCGCGCCTGTGGAGAAAAAATCATAGCTGGAATCTTTTCTTTGCGCCTCAAACTGCAAGGTACTGGCTGTTTGGCCTCATCATGGGCGCCCTGTGGTTCTCGAGTATCGTGATCTATGGCGCTGTAGCAGTGCGCATGGCAGATCTCGGGCCGGTTCTGGGATGGCCACTTTTTATGTCTGCAATCATTCTGACCTCCAATGTTTGGGGACTTGCGCTCGGCGAATGGAAGGGCGCGTCCTTGGCATCATTAATAATGATGTTTGCTGGTCTTGCCGGATTGATCCTGGGCTTCTGCACTCTAGCCTGGTCTTCGCGTTTGACCTAGTTTCTGTCTTGATATGAAAACCGACTTGCGGCAACAACGAAATTCGCCGAAACACGGCCCCATCGAAGTTGTCGCCGACTACGGTGATCTATGTGGCGAAGGACCTTACTGGGATTACGACAAACAGATTCTCTACTGGACGGACATCGATGGAAAAAAGTTTTATCGCTTTCTTTGGCATGAGCGGCGGCATGAACTCGTTCACGAGGGCTTCAAGGTCAACGGGTTTGCCATGCAGCAAGGGGGCGGTTTCGTTGTTACCAACAGCGAAGGAGCATGGCTGTGGAGTCCCGGATCCAAGCCCTCGCTGCTGGCTTCCCAAGCCGATGGCCAGGAGTGCATCCTGAACGACTGCATTGCCGATCCTGAGGGCCGCGTTTACTCAGGATCCTATCACCACACTCCCGGCGGAATCGCTGCGCCAAGTTTTCTCTTTCGTATCGATACCGACGGTTCGGTGCACGTCGCGGACGAAGGCATTCAGTTTTCAAATGGACTGGCATTTTCGCCTGACGCCAGCACGCTCTACTTCTCAGATTCAACCGCGCGCTGCATCTACGCTTATGATTGGCACCACGCCACGGGAAAGTTAAACAATCGGCGTGTCTTCGTTCGCCTTCCCCGTGAAGAGGGCTTTCCCGATGGATTGACCGTCGATGCGGAAGGTTTTGTCTGGTGCGCACACTGGTTTGGCGCATGCATTACTCGCTATGATCCCGACGGGAAAAGAGAACGCCTGGTGAGACTGCCGCCCGCGCAGACTTCCTCATTGGCCTTCGGCGGTCCGGATCTGGACGTCATCTTCGTAACCTCGGCGTCGTTAAGCAACATGCTCGATGTCGCTCCGCCCGGATACGATCCCGAGAAGGCTTTCGTCGGTGGACGGCTTTATCGAATGAAATCCGACGTTCGGGGGCGACAGGAACATCGCTCGCGAATTCGGCCAATCGCTATATAGACGACGCTGCTTCGCAAGAGGCGCAAAAAGCTCAGGCGGTCGGCATTAAGGAAGTTCACGATGACATGGCTGGTCAGTTTTATGGATTGTGATCTTGGCTACTTCGATCTTGAGACCCGAGTGCTCGAACCGCTCGAAAATCGCTTCGGCCCAAAAGTGTTACCTATGTGACCGGTACATTCTGTCACGCATGTCGCCGGGCCGGGGCCTGAGGTAAATGGTCGGGGAGAGAGGATTTGAACCTCCGACCCCCTGGTCCCGAACCACATTCAAAGGATTATTGAAATTTGTTGAATCCGTTGTTCGTAACTGGTTCATGTTGAAGCTGTTGCGGCCCACTCGTTGAAAGCTATTGAATTCGATTGAAGTCGGGTGCTTTTACAGCTACAAAATCGTCTACAGCCGCCGGGCTTGTCATTATTTGTCATTGAGAAAATCTCATTGGTTGGACTTCGTCGTTGTAGGCTTCCGGCGGACCACGATTTGCACGTCTGAGACATTTTCTTCCGTTTCTGCCTTCACTTGCGACGGCGCTGATACGACCACGTACATGCCGTTCGTGATGAATTCATCCGGCGCCACGCTGATAGAAAACGGGCCATGCTTCGAAAAGCGAACCATGAAGTGCCCAGTGCTGTCTGTATAGGCAACCTGATTGCCGATGTGGAGGGCAGCGCCCTCGATTGGCATCTGCTGCTCGTCTTTTACGATTCCCTGCACTACGTACTTGCCGATTGAGAATGAATCCGAGTTGGCGCTCGACGTCATTCCGCTGAAGCGATATAGATAGGTATTGAAACCGAACGAATAGCGGATGTGCCCGTCCGGCGCGACGTTCGAAGCGGCCATGATCTGAAATGGTCCTTTTACCCGCACTTGAACATTGAGAGCGAGTGCCTGCTCAAACGGTTTATCCGGCCGGAATGGCAAGTACACATTCTGGTAGTCGGCGCGAAGCAGCAGGCGATTGCTGGTGAAATCTCCGCCGAACGCCACCGTGGTTTGGCCGGCCGTGCGCGAAATAAGCTGCAGCAGGCTGAAACGCGAGGAAAAGTTCTCGCGAACGGTTCCCGAAAGCAGGCTGTTCTTCGGACCATTCTGAGGCTGGCTTTCGAAGTAATTCGCGTTGACTTCCAGGCGCTGCCCAATTCTTCGACCTGCGTAGAAATTCGTGCCTCGTGAGTTCCGGCCCTCGGCAGTCGACTCAAAGAATCCTGTACCGAAATAAAATCGTTCGATGTGGAAGTCGGTAGAAAGCTGGTTTACTGACGCCTGCTGCATGGGTCCACCGAGCGTCAGCGGCTCGAGAATGCTTGCATGGCCGGCCGTGATACTCACATGCTCTTCGGGCTTATAGAGCATCTGCACATTACCCTTGTTGTCTTCTGAACTCATCGGGCTGATCACAGTAACGCGGCGAAACATGTCACCTGTCACCACATAGCTGCCCTTCAACGCCAGCTTTTTGGTTTCGAGATCGCCACTGGAGGCAAAGTAATTTTCGTTCGAACCGACACCTGCGGTCATTGCTCCCGTGAACCATTTCTTCGGACGCCACTCAATGCCGTTCAAAAACGTCTGGCGATTAGAAATGATGTTCCGCGAGGTAAGCGTCAGTTGTGGGCTGAGTTTGCGATCATAAAAGAACAATCCAACCGGGCTGTCGCTGTGTGCGGCGTTGAAAAAACCGGTACCCACCCAGGTGGAAGTCGTGCCTACGAACCCGTAAAGGCTGTGATCGTCATACTTACGGGTGACGCCCATTCCACGAGCTGAGAAGTAGTGGCTGCCGTCGAGAACGTCGGTCGGAAGCATAAAGGGAACGGCTTCATCGCCCGCGAGCATCGTGTACCCGTGGAATAGATAACGAGTCTCAGCTCCGAATTCGAAGTGGCCATTGTAAAATCCGAGGCCGATATTCCCGTCATAGTTGGGAGCTTTGAATTCCACTGACCCGCCCTGTGCATTCAGAAGTGTGGATTCGCCGCCCTGCACCATAAACACTTGCGCGCTGCTGCAGACGCCGAAAAAAATCGACATCAACAACAGCGCGCGAGTGCAAGCGAGGCGCATAGATCAGGGATTCCCCCTGCGATTCGCAGCTGCCTGCTCAGGCTGTGAATTTGCCGCCGCTGGAGCGACATCTGAAGCTGTTTGCAGCTTCTGCTCGACTTTGAAGTTCTGAAACTCTAATGAAACCTGCAACGGAACGTTCTCGCCTTCGGCTTTGCTGTCCAGCGCAACTTCCAAAATTCTTTTGGCGTGCGGAAAGACCGGGAAGCCTGGCGCTTCCTGCTTCTTCTTCGAATAAACGATGTTTGTCTGCAGAATCCGTCCAAAGTTGTTGCCCGCATTTTCGACTGTGAGCAGAACCTTATCTCCGGCGGGGTTCAGTTCCGCGCGCGTAATGTGAACGTCCTCTTTCTGTACCGACTGCTTGGGCAATAAATAAACCGTGTGCGGCAGTTCCAGGCGCACATTCATCCCTTGCGCCGTGCGGAACGGAAATCCGGAAAACGCGGCGTAGATTACAAACCATGCGGGGCTCTGCGACGAGTTCGCCTCGTAATACACGTGATAGGTCTGCTGCGGCTGAACGCGAAAGCTGGTCGCCGAAAGCTTTACGTGGATCGTCGGATCCAGTGCTCGGTAGGAAAGCTCGCCGGTTTCCGACACCGTAAAGCTCTTCACCTCGAGCACCACGTTCAGCGGCGTAAGGCTGTCATTCACATATTCGACATGCCCCTTCGCCGGATTATTTAGTTCATTGATCAGCGGCCGCACCGTTTGAGCGTTGGCCGAGCCCAGCGTCAGCGTTCCTAAGATGATTCCCAGCAATCCCGTTTTTGTGATTTGTGCACGCATCTTTGCCCCCGCGCCTAAAAAGCCTGCGCCTGAATATTTAGCGTTCCGGTATAAGTATTTGCCGGCAGGTTAGGCAAGGACGACAAATTAATGTTGAAGGTCATTACGTCGGTGTGGGTTCCAGTTTTGTTATTGCCAAGGATCAGCGTTGAGGACAGGCGCAAGCCAGCATTGGCTCCGCCGAATGGCACGGTATTCGTCAAAGCGCGAGATGCGCCGCCGTTATCCGAAATCAGAAAATCCGCCGACGGAATATTGTCCCCAGCGCCATCCGTCAGAGCGGCGGCCGAGTTGCTGAAATATGCGTAAGTACTTACAAAACCGATCGACGGCTTTAGGGTCCAGATTGTTGTTGCGGTAATTGATGTGCTGCCTGGATTGTTTGCGCTGCCTGCAGTCAGATTGAAATTGACTGCGTTGGCGGAAAGCTGGACCGTTACTGAATCGTTCAGTACAGCCTGCAGGGCGATCGGTTTTGCGGCGGAATTCAGCACCTGGGCTGATGATGCCGCTACCGTGGCGAGGGCGATGATTATCCATCCGCCCACCTTCCTCGCGATTTGTGCCTGCAAGCTCATTTGAAGATTCCGCAATCTATGACTAGTTCGTTCGAGAAGTCCGAAGGCAGGAGCTCTTCGCCCCTGCCTGGACTCGTCAGAACCGGTAATTACGGGGTCGCTTGCGCCTGGATGTTCAGCGTTCCGGTATAGGTGCTGGCCGGAAGCTGAGGCAGAGAAGTTAGGTTGATGTTGAACGCCATCGCGTCCGTGCGGCTGGAGTTCTTGTTTGCGCCGGTTATGTTGACGTTCGCCAATTGCAATCCGGCGTTGGTCGCTCCAAATCCAACACTATTAGTCAGAGCGGCAGATGCACCACCATTGTCCGAAATGAAGAAAGCTGACGACGGAATGTTGTTTGCGCCGTCTGTCAAAGCAGCGGTCGCACTGGTGAAATATGCATACAGTCCAACGGCTGTACGACCCGGTTGCAACACCCAAGAGGTTGTCGCGGTGATATTCGTGCTGCCGGGATTGCTTGCGGCTCCGGCGGCCAATGTGAAGTTCACTGCATTAGCCGAAAGGCTAAGCGTGAGCGACTCATTCAGAGTTGCCTTCAGGGCAATCGTTTGCGCTGTAGCGTTAAGCTGCGCCGCAGACATCGTTACAGCCGACGCCATCAGCAGCAGCACCAAACCAACTTGAAAAAATCTTGTTTTCATTTTCCTCTCCCCTTTTGTTCGGTTCCGCTGCTGATTTTTGTTTTGCTCGTCCGTTAATGCAGCGAACTCGCGACCCAACGCGATCCTATCGGGCATGTCCCTGCGTGCAAACAGTACACGGGTAATAGTTACCGTTCCGAAATGGCATAAGTACTACAGAGGACAATCGGCCACTTCGAGAAGAAATCCTGTAACCTAAACTAAGAAAAGGTCAAAGACGAGTACGGAGGCAAAGGCAACCGCTTAAAACCATTACCCAGGTCACCATTCGTAGAGGCACTACCGTTCATAGAAGAACGGGAATCAGGACATGTCCATCTGCGGCAGAAAAGAACAAATCATGCATTCTGCTGAGCTAGCACAATGGGAAAACTGAAGATGAAATCTTTTACGAGAAGGCGCCGGCTTTGCTGAACGCGGCCTGCGGCGTGCTCTTTTCGTCCATCCGCGCCAGCATTTCGTAAAGGGTAGTACGGCTAATCCCGAGAATTTCCGCAGCGCGCGCTTTGTTTCCGCGAACTTCGGCCAGCACGTAGAGCAAATGTTTATTTTGCAGTTCCGCAAAGCTGACTAAACCAAGAGGCTGAACTTGCTGAGGTACGCTGTTTCTTACGTGTTCGGGAAGGTCCGTGACGTCAATGACCCTGGATTCAGTCATCATGCAGGCGTTCCCGATTGCGTTCTCGAGTTCTCGAACATTTCCTGGCCAATGATGACGGGCAAAGCAGATTTGAGCTCTGCGTGTAATGCCAGTAATTTCTTTCTTGTACTGCTTGGAAAAGTTCGCCAGAAAGTGCCGCTGCAGCAATGGCAAATCCTCTTTACGTTCTGCAAGCCGAGGCAGGGTGAGCTCCACCATGGCAATCCGATAATACAAATCTTCGCGGAACCGGCCTTCTGCAACCATTCGCCGCAAGTCGCGGTTCGTGGCAGCAACGACCCTGACATCGATCTTTCTCTGGACTGGTGAACCCACGCGTTGCAACTCGTGATTTTGAATCACCCGCAGTAACTTGGCTTGTGCTTCGAGCGACAGTTCGCCGATTTCATCCAGAAAGACCGTGCCACCGTCCGCATGCTCAAACACTCCCAGTTTATCGTGTGTAGCTCCGGTAAATGCCCCCCGAACGTGGCCGAACAACTCACTCTCGATCAGCGTTTGCACTATGGCGGAACAGTTCGAGACGACGAAAGAACGAGAACCCACCGGACTGAGATTGTGCAGCGCGCGGGCAACCAACTCTTTGCCGGTCCCGGTCTGACCAGTGACTAGAACAGTCTGGAAGTGTGGCCCGACTCGCCGCAGTTTCTCGAACAAATCGAGCATCAGCGGGCTTCTCCCGACAATGCCCTGAAACTGATACGCATCCATCAGTTCCGTATCTAGTTCAAGCGTTTTTTTGCGGTCCTCGGCTTCTGCGATCAAGCCGAGCACTCGCGACTTCAGTTTTTCAAAATCGACGGGCCCAGGCAGGTAGTCGCAAGCGCCGTTCTGGATGGCTTCGACTGCGGCATCAACCGAGTTGTTTCCATTGACGAAAATGATCTCCGTTCCCGGATCGATCGCCACAATACTGTGAAGCAGTTCTGTGTTCCCGCATGACCCCAAGTCGATGAGAACGATGCGCGGACGTTCTCGCCTGAATGCGTCAATCGCATCACAGGATGCGGTCTCAGCGCATACGCCATGCTCTTCGCAAACTTCTTTCCGGATTTTCGCGGTCAGGGACGAGTCGGCGCTCGCGATCAGAAGCTTGATTCCTGCGTTAGCGGGCGCGGTCATAGGCCGCGACCTTCAACGGCGCCAAAGTTTAAGGCTCGCCCTTCGGCATGGAACATCCTATTAAGGATCAACAACATACAATTTGTCCCAGACCTGAATTGCCCCAAAAGCGCGAAAGTGACTGCCTTCAGCATGTCACGAATCTGGACAGCCTCTCCCTTTTCGGGGTCTTTGTTACGAAATCAGAACGGCGGTACATCGCGGCCCAATAGTCCGTTCAAACCTTTGCCGATCCCCAAACGTCCAAAATCCGAACAACCTGAACACAACCCGACTTATAGTTCTTTGTGTTTTCAGCAATTTAGGTCTCATTTGAGCGGGAGAAGCAGTTGCACTACATCGGGCATGTCCCTTTACCCAATTAAGTCGGCGCGACCCAAGCTCGGCTTTATTTCCGGGAAGTCGAACCCAAGAACTAACGTGGCCCTGTTCGTGGCGATACTTGTTTCAGCGATATCGGCTCAGGCACAGACTCTCCGGGCTGGCAGTCTGGGCCAGGGGGGAATGGGAACCACCTCGGCTGGGATCGCCAGCGCCGTGGCGCCCATCAGCATGATTGCGGTTCTCCCACCGAGCCTGGGCCTGAGCGTTTCCAACGTTCACCTCAGGATGGCGGTGGATGACCCAAATGTCCCTACGAATAGCGTGAGCGTGCCGGTTACAAGCACGTGGCACTTGGGCCCTTCTTCAACCGCGGTGGAACTCGTCGCTTATTTCGATTCGCCGCAGCAGGCGCTTTCAGACGATCAAGGGCATTGGATTCCGAGCAGCCGGGTCAAGGCAGGCTTAAGCGGAACACAACCGAAGGCTTTCACCGAAACTTCCAGTGAAGGGTCTGCTGGTGGCAGCAGGATATTGTTCCGCGAAGACATCTCACACCAGAACTACACTGGTTCGCGCAATGACACTATCGAACTCAGCATTGATCGCATTGCCGACCTCTCTGCAAAAGCCGGAGTATACGAAGGCACTCTTCGGCTTCGCATGACTGCCTACTAGCTTGTACCAAAGTGAAGTCTCTCTTCATTGCGGCCGCTCTATTTTGCGTTACGAAAATGGAACAAATACCAAAGTATGCTCAGTTTTCGCCGATGCACCTCATCGGAGGTGCCCATAGCACAACTACCAATTCTTGCTGCGCAATACTTGCGTATGTGCACAGGTCATCAACAGTATTCGCTGGACAACCAAGCTGATGCAATCGCATCTACGCTGCGGCCACGTTTTTCAGACGATTAGATCGTATTCCGATGCAGCCAGAAGCGGCTATGCCTGCAAAACCGCCCCGGCCTCAAACAACTATAAAAGGATGTAGTCGCTGGAACTTCTGAGTCCGGAACAATTCTTATTGATGACGTGAGCCGCTGGGACCGCCTTCAGGACGTGGATAAGTCGGCGAACTACGAGTATGTCTGTAAATCGTCGGGAGTTCCGATACTGTACTGCATCGTAACTTTTACAAACGATAACAGTACAGGCGGATTGATTCTCGAAGCGCTGAAGCGAACGATGGCAGGAGAATACAGCCGTAAGCTATCAACGAAAAGATCAACCGGCTCTCTTCAAAGAGAGCTCACCGGAAGAAAACAAACCCGGCAAGTGACGTTGAAAGTTTGACCAACAATTCAGGCACAGTGTGATCTCGACTTGCGATCCGATGCCCAGTCTCGGCCTTGTCACGACAATATTGAGCGAAACTATGGCGGGCGCCGGACACCGTTCTCCGGTGGCATGGCCACAAAATACTGCGGTACACATGCAGGGCGATTCTGCCATAAATATTCAGCATCATTGAGCTCAGAGTGAGGTCAAGCATCATGATGCGAACTCGGAACGCAGCACTTAACAGACTTGGACTGGAGTCAGAAGCTATCTGGCGGCAAAACAATGGGCGAGCGATTCGCTATTGTTATCATACGACAATTAGATGCGCGGAATACTTGTAGACGCCATCGAGCATTCTCACGAAGTATGGGAGCATGCACTCGTCAGGGAAAATCAACTCCCTCGGTTTTCCATCAAGTCTAACAACGTGCCGAGTTGCTGAATCCATTTTCAACTGGACAGCTTGCCCACAGGTTCGCACGGAATTGCGAATTCCAAGATCGCAACTTTATTTTGTTACAAAAGTGGAACAAAACGGTCAGTTGGACCAGAAGACCGCATGGTGTGCGTAATGTGCACGAGCTTTTCCGCATGATCAGCATCAAATTGAGCAGGTGGGAGCTTACGATTTTTTGTGCTCGTACATTTTGCTATCTGCTCGGTTGAGAATTTCATCGAGAGTTTGCCCATTCTGCCATTCGGTAATTCCAATGCTTAAACACAGTCGAGTATCCTTGAGATGACCAGCGGCATTCCAATCCTCCAGTCTGCTGTTAATTCGATCGACCACTATCTGTGCGCCATCTGCGGTCGTATCCGCCAGCAGCAACAGGAACTCGTCTCCTCCGTAGCGAACAACCGCGTCCGTACCCCGGATGGAGGATTTCAGGACACCCGCAATTTCCGCCAACACGAAGTCGCCGGTCAGATGCCCAAAGTGAGTATTGACCTCCTTAAATTTGTCGACGTCCACCATCAAAATGCTGAGCGGAGCTTTACGCCGAGTCGCATGGCTTAGAAAGCGGTGCGCAAGTTGATCCAGGCCCCGTCGGTTATAAATCTCGGTGAGAGGATCGATGAACGACTGCTGCTCCGCGATTCGGTTTTGCAACGTACTAGAGATCAGCTGTTCGCGAACACGGCGAACTTCAAACCGTTTCGCAACAAGGTATGCATTCAGCAATGCCAGCAAAACGAACAATCCGACGGCCAGCGGCCGCGAGACCGTGAGTTCGAAATGCATGCCGCCGTTTTCAGAAAATGCGGCCGGCATCAAGATCATCAGTAGCGTTGCGCTGACTAGCACGCCCGTAATTGAAACGATTGTCCAGAGTTCCCAGTCCCGCTTTTCAAGTTTTGAAAGCTGCTGCGTGACCCTCGCCAAACTGTTTTCGGCATTGACAAGCATGATTCCCCCGAATGATTGTACGTGTGGGAAAGTCTGCCTTCTTAATGCGCAGAGTTGTTAACTATTCCGATTTTGTTACAGAAATGGAACAGCCAAGAGCTCGATTGGCTCTGCGTTCGTCGCAACCTAAGTAGATGTTCTGTTTTCGTAACATTTCTAAACGTCCGCGAGAGAGGCTCATACTATGTGACATGATGTGGCGAAGAACAATAACTATCCCTGATGCGAGCACTCGTCGTCACCACAGACCCGCTGCTATTAACCACGTTCAAAGAGGTATCAGTTGAACTCGGCATTGAGTCCCAGCCGAGTACGGATATCTGCAATCTCTCCGAACAATTGACCAATACTAAGTACGCCGGTGTTGTTTTGGATTTTGACACGATCTCGTCAGCTGTCCCGGCAGTTGCTTGTGTTCGCAACAATCGTACGAATCCGAATGCCGTGATCTTCGCAGTAGCAAGTGATGCGGCACATCGCGATGAAGCGCTTTTACATGGGGCTCACTTTCTCTTGCACCGGCCGATACAGTCATCTGAAATCAGGCAGACTCTTAGCGCTGCTTACGATTTGATGTACAAAGAACGTCGACGTTACTTTCGATGTGCCGCAGAATTGCCTGTGATCGTGGTCCCAAACACCACCGGCCTGCCGGTGAAGTGCTCAACTATTAATGTGAGCAGTGATGGTATCGGAGTGAAGAGCTCCGTTGCATTCATACTTGGACAGGCACTAGACATTACTCTTACATTGCCGGATGACTTTGTAATTAGCGCGACAGGGATTGTTATCTGGGATGACAAGCACGGAAAGAGCGGAATTAAGTTTACTTGTCGGAACCCCGAAATGAGGCATCGACTTGATAGCTGGTTGGACTCTAAATTCAGTAAGGAGCGCACCGAGGCAGAATCGCCATCGGCGTGAGCGTGTTTGTTTGGATGACTATTTGGACGGCCATCGAGATTTGGCTATTTGGCGCCGGAAGTGGGGCATTTCTTACCTACATTTTCTTTAGCGGCCAAATTCGCGAATTAAGACGGGTCGTTACCTGTCTTACTGAAAGCACAAACGAGACTGAAACTCGGAACTCAGCTCCAATTGCGCAACGTTTGTGATGGATATCAGCGGGGCGCAGCGATTTTCATTCGCGCGGCTAGACCGCACAGAAACGCTGACAATCGAGGCATGATTAGCTTTGTTTGTCGAATCGTGAAATTAGCATGAAAACCATACTTCTCGTTGAAGATAGCCGAATGGTGCGAACGCTCCTTGAAAAAGATCTGACCCGAGCGGGTTATCGAGTTATTAGTGCAGGCGACGGCGAACTCGGATTGCAGTGTGCCCGGCAGAACCATCCCGATCTGATCTTGCTGGACATGCTGCTGCCCAAGCTCACCGGTCTGGATGTTCTACGCGAGTTAAAAATCAATGGGACAACCCGCTCAGTCCCGGTCATTGCTCTCACGGGGCTTTCCAAAGGCAATGCCGAAAGACTTAAGCAGGAGGGCGCGACGGCATTCTTCGAAAAATCCGACCGAACACTGCAAGGCGGTTCTGGCGATCTGATCGCTCTGATAAAGCAGGTGATTGTAAATAATGCACAGGAGCCTGGCCCGGTAAGTCCGAGGAAGTAGAGGAACCGATTGCAAGAAACCGAACGTGTGACTCAGTCCATAATTCTTGGACTGAGGAGTTCCTCGGGGAAGTTGCTGTTCGAGCTCAGGATTCTTTGTTGGAGCGCGTTGGTGTGTATGCAGAATCTGACCCTTGCGATAAAGGTCGGCAACCCATCTTGTTTGATTCCGGTAACAAACTATCGCATCACGATCTATTGTGAGGCTTTCCGGTTATAAGGAATGTCTCGCGTGAGCTTGCGACACCGCGTTGTAAGATCACAATCGTGCTGACTCTTTCGACTAAAGTGCCTGTGCACTGTTCAGAGTGTTTACGCCTTGACAAGAAATATAAAGCCGCAATGTCGGCAATGTATGAAGTCATAAAGTGCCGCTTCGCCAATGCTTGGAAAAAAACCGTCAGTTGAGGAGAAGACAAGAAGTAAGAGATATGGCTATGCACACACTCTACAAGCACACGGAGAATCATTCTGTTCACCGAGCATCGCTGGTCGACCAGCAAATATGAAAACAAAGATATCGTGACACCAGACTGAAAATGCGGTCAGGCTAAGGTCTGCCTACAAAACTTCCTGTATTACGTGCGTTTGTTCTGAATCTGGAACAATCTTGGAATGTCCTGCGTCCTTGGACTTTGTTGCCCTACGCTCCAACGTATGGCTCACCACCGGTCGAACCTTCATCCTCATGGCCAGCAGACATCTTTCGCGCACGGCTCGACTTTCCCCGATCTTCGTGGAGGCACGCGGGTACCCTGCAACATCCCAGTTCAGATCACGAACGTTAATGGAATCCACTGGTTTTCCGAACAAGGGGTAGTCATACTGGCAAATCCCCTGGGTTGTGCCGTACGATTTCGATGTCCTGTTCAGGATGGAACCACGGTGCTCTTGGAAGGCCTGCCGAGTGTAGGCATGGCTACAGCACGAGTTGTGAACTGTATCTCTCTCGACAACAATTTGTGGGTTTTAGGACTTGCCCTTGATAAGCCAGGCAACGTGTGGGGAACACCATCGCCTCCCGAAGATTGGCACACCTAGCTTGTGTGCGCAGTGATGATCCAATCGCCGTGGACGTTCAGTTGGGCGATACATGCCGATTGCTTCCCTGTGATGTCTCGACACCATTGTTCTTCCGTATAAGTGATAGTAAATAGAGCTTGTGCCAGGTCTTGATCCAGAACGTAGGCGCTACCCACGAGTGAAGGCCGAGATTCCTGTAGAACTGTCGCTGCTCGGAAGCTCAGCGCCGATGAGAACGGCGATTCACGAGATTAGCCTCTGCGGCTGCTATATCGAATCCATGTTCACCATGGACGTCGGTACGAAGGTGCAGTTGGCCTTCTCTCTCGGAGAAACCACAGGGAGCGCGAGCGGAATTGTCGTTACCAAATACCCGCAAGTCGGCAACGGGATCGATTTCATCAGTATGAGTCCGGAAGACCGACTGAAGCTGCACGACTTCATTGCAGAACTCGACAGGGGTGCCGCGAGCGGTAAGGCGGATAGCACGGTGTGAGCACGGTGCAACTTCTGAAACACCGACTCAAAT
The DNA here is from genome assembly GCA_036770325.1 of Terriglobales bacterium. Taxonomy (GTDB): domain Bacteria; phylum Acidobacteriota; class Terriglobia; order Terriglobales; family Acidobacteriaceae; genus Gp1-AA145. Next base: position 1,175 of record DAIPJJ010000076.1, on the reverse strand, counting down.
GAAATAAAATCACCGGATTTTGGAAGCACTTCAATTAGTAACACGCGATTAAGAGTTGATCACGTGCCGAAATATCGGCGCCCTGGCAATATTTCGGCTGATGATTTGGGGCTCTCAGACGTGAAGACCACCTGGTGACGCATTAGGTGCTCGACCCAAGTTTACAAAGTGGTCTGCTTTGAGAATCAATCGGTTGCAGCCTTCGATTGAAAGGCAATGCCGTGCTGTAGACAAATTTGTAACCGTTAGGAGCCTCACGCTTCCACACGTTTCGCGGTCGTCATATCCGAAGCTGACTTCCCCTCGCCCCGCTTCCGTCGGGCAGATGACTTTTGTCGAAAGGGCACGTAATGGAATGACTTCTCGAGTCTTGAGATCCAACCGTCTACGAATTCATCTCCATTTGAGACAGAAACACGCGGTCGGTGGAAATTCCGCAAGTGATTAAGGTGATTGACCGACCCGAGACATAGGTAACAGATCGTACCGGACACATAGGTTACATTTTCCCCCTTTCGGGGAGGGAGTGGATGCCGTGGAAGGAGTGTTCGGTCATGGATGAGAGATTGAAGTTCGTGGCTCGCCGGCTAGCTGGAGAGTCTATGACGGAGCTGGCCGCGAGTTCGGGATTTCCCGCAAGACCGGCTACAAGATCTTTGATCGTTATCAGAAGTGCGGTGTGCAGGGGCTGACCGACAGGAGCCGCTGTCCCTATGGCTACGCCAATCAGCTTCCTTTCCAGGTGGAGAACTACATCCTGCAGGTGAAGCACGAGCACCCCAGCTGGGGTGCTCGTAAAATTCGCGAGCGCTTGCTGCGCCGTTTCTCTGATATCAAGCCGCCGGCGAAGAGCACCATCCATGCCGTGCTCGATCGCCACGGCTTGGTCGAGCGCCGTGGCCGCGTACGTCGCCATGCGCAAGGGACCGCTCTCTCCTTAGACGAACGTCCCAACGAACTCTGGTGCACCGATTACAAAGGCAAGTTCCTCCTTGGCAATCGCCAGTACTGTTATCCACTCACCGTCACCGATCATGCCAGCCGCTATCTGCTGTGCTGCGAAGCTCTGTCGTCCACCTGCGAAGACTACGCCTTCACTGCGTTTGAGCGGTTGTTTCAGGAGCGCGGCTTGCCCGCCAACATCCGCAGCCACAACGGCGTGCCCTTCGCCTCCG
>DAIPJJ010000075.1:13503-19127 GCA_036770325.1 Terriglobales bacterium | reverse complement strand
GATCAAAATAGATGTTCGTGGTATTGGGAACGCGCGGGGCGATGCTGTCGCTCGACTCCGCACCGTTGACTCCGGCCGCATCCACCTGCTCGAGCATTGCGGACTGGAGTTGGTCGCGAAGTGCAGCCATTTTCTGACCCTCGCCATTCTCCAAAGCGTTCAGAGCAAGTTCAGCCGCCTTCCCAAGTCCGACAATCCCGGCGACATTTTCTGTCCCGGCGCGACGCGACCGCTCGTGGCTTCCGCCAAAGAATCGCGGTTCAAGCGTCGTTCCTTTGCGAACGTACAAGGCTCCTACGCCCTGAGGCGCATGGAATTTGTGCCCCGAAATCGAAAGCAGGTCGCAGCCAATCTCGTTCACACGGATCGGGACCTTTGAGGCCGCCTGCACCGCGTCAGTATGGAAATACACCTCAGCTTCGGCGCAAATCTTCCCAATTTCCTCAACCGGCTGCAGCACGCCGGTTTCATTGTTGGCCATCATAATCGTGACCAGCTTTGTGTTTGGCCGAAGCGCGCGGCGCACGTCATCTGGATCAACTAAACAACGACCATCGACCGGAACATAAGTGACCTCAATTCCCTTTTGTTCCTGAAGGTGCTTGCAGGTATTGAGCACCGCATGGTGCTCGATCGTTGAAGTAATAACGTGATCTCCTGGCCGCACCAGACCGAAGATTGCGAGATTGTCGGCCTCAGTCCCGCCGCTCGTGAATACCACTTCTGCCGGCCTGCATCCGAGCAGAGCAGCCACCGATCCACGCGCGCGCTCGACAGCCCCACGCGTCTCCTGCCCGTGATGATGGATCGAAGATGCATTCCCAAAGTGCTCGCCAAAGTAAGGCCGCATCGCCTCGAAAACATCCGGCAACAAAGGCGTGGTGGCATTGTTATCGAGATAGACCCGCCGCATGGCTCTATTGTAGTCCGCCCGCCCAGATGTGCTCTGGATCACAAAAAATGACAAAGCAGCAAGGGAAAGGTGATCTAATTGGGGCAGAATTCCCGGAGGCGCTTATGTTCAGCCTTTCCCGACTCTCCCGTTTCACTCTCACGGTCCTGTTGCCAGCATGTCTGCTGGTCCTTCCCGCAACTGCTGACTCGCATGTACGAATTGTGCGCCTCAGCTATATCGAAGGTGGCGTTCAATTCGCGCGTGCAGGCGCGGATTATCAGAAGGCAATTTTGAATCAGCCGATTGCCGAAGGCATGAAGCTCAAGACCTCCGATGACGGAAAGGCCGAGGTCGAGTTTGAGGACGGAAGCACGCTGCACCTGGTCCCTGGGAGCGCCCTCGAATTCCCTGCTCTCTCTTTGCAGGATTCAGGAGCAAAAACTTCAGAAATCGCGGTAACGCGAGGTACCGCCTACGTCAATTTCGTCGGCAGCAAGAACGACGAATTCTCAGTTCGATTCGGCCAGCAGAAAGTTCGCCTCGGCGGCGCGGCGCATCTACGAATCGATCTCGCAGAGGATACTTCGGCAGTCGCGCTGACTAAAGGGACGGCGGAGATTCAGACTCCGGGTGGCGCGGTCGAGTTAAAGAAGAACCAGGTGCTCACCTTCGACAGCGCAAATGACCAACCAAAGCTCGCGAAAGGTGTCCCCGAGGAAGTTTGGGATTCCTGGGATGATCAGCAGAACGAATATCACACGCGTTATGCGATGAAGTCCTACAACAATTACTCGCCCTACGAATACGGTACAACTGACCTCGCCTACTATGGCTCTTTCACGAACGTACCCGGCTACGGAATGATGTGGCAGCCATTCTTCGCCGGCGTGAATTGGGATCCGTTTATGGATGGTGCGTGGGCGTTTGATCCAGCGTTTGGCTATCTCTGGGTCTCGTCTTATCCATGGGGCTGGACGCCCTACCACTACGGTTCATGGGCCTTCATTCCGCAGCATGGCTGGATGTGGCGCCCGGGTGGCACGTGGAGCCCGTCATACAGGCCGGCCGTTCTCAACGCGCCCAGCGGATTCATGGTGCCTCGCGCGCCGGCAACCGGCAGGGCACCCGTATTCGTGAGTCGTGGAACAGCTTCGACATTCAGTGGAAGCAAATTGGTAATCCGCAACAACTCGGCGGGACTTGGAGTTCCACGCGGTGGTGACTTCGGCAACATGTCCAAACTGTCGCACAAAGTCGAAACCCATGGAGTAGTCACTCGCAGTGCTCCTCCTGTGATGGCGCCAGAGCAGCGCATGGGTAATCCTGGCAATGCGCGCGCCGGAACAGCCAATGCAGGTCGACCCGGCATGCCAAATACCCGCAGGCCCTCAGCCGCTTCATCGGGACGTGCGCCGAGCGCACCACGCAGCTCAGCTCCGTCAGCTCCGGCGGCTCCGCACATGTCACCGGGAGCGGGCGTTCCTGCTGGAAGGCCGCGTAGGTAGGGCTTTATGAAAAGCAGATTCCTCACCGCTGAAGCGGTTCGGAATGACAGCGGAAGTGTTTAAGCGCTTCGCAGTACAGAGAGCGCCTTCTAACGTTTCTCGACAGGGACCCAGCGCTGCGGATACGCCGGACCTACGTAGTCCGCGCGAGGGCGGATCAGGCGGTTGTCATCGAGCTGCTCGATCACGTGCGCGGTCCAGCCGCTGATGCGGGAGACGGCGAAAATCGGCGTAAATAAGTCGACATCAATTCCGAGCACGTGATAAGTCGAAGCTGAGTAGAAATCCACGTTCGCGTTGAGCTTCTTCTCAGCCTTCACGAATTGTTCGATCTTCCTCGACATTTCAAACCACTTCGGCTGTCCGCTTGAGTTGCAGAGATCCTCTGACATCTTGCGCAGGTGTGTGGCCCGCGGGTCTTCTGTGTGATACACGCGGTGCCCGAAGCCGGAAATTTTCTTTTTCTGCGCCAGCATTCCGCGAATGTGCTCGACGGGATCAGCCTTTTTCCGATCGATCTCTTCAAGTATGTGAAATACCGCTTCGTTTGCTCCGCCATGCAGCGGGCCTTTGAGCGCGCCGATGGCTGAAGTAATCGCCGAGTGCATATCAGAAAGCGTCGCCGCTGTGACTCGCGCTGCAAATGTAGAAGCGTTCAGCTCGTGGTCGGCATGAAGAATAAGTGCAATATCGAGTGCACGCTCTGCAGTTGATGAAGGTTTCTCCCCATTCAGCATCAGCAGAAAATTCGCCGCGTGCGACAGGGATGGGTCCGGCTTAACCACATCTTTTCCCTTCCGCAGGCGATCGTAAGCGGCAACAATCATCGCGATCTGCGAGGTCAGACGGATCGACTTCCTGACATTCGCGTCGTGATCATTGTTCTTTTCATCGGCATCGTAAAAACCGAGAGCTGACACGGCCGTTCGGAGAACATCCATCGGCATGGCGCCTTTGGGCAAACGCCGGAGCATATCGATGATTGCGGGGTCAACTTTGCGTTCTGCCGCCAACTGCTCGTGCAGTTGCTTCAGCTCGCTACGATTCGGCAGTTCACCGTGCCAGAGCAGATAGCAGGTTTCTTCGAATGTGGAATGATCGGCGAGGTCGTGAATATCAATCCCGGCGTAGGCAAGAACCCCTTGTTCGCCATCGATGTAACAGATTTTCGAGGTCGTCGCGACCACGCCCTCCAGCCCTTTGGGCGCGTGCGTCATGGTCAGGCTGGACATTTTTCCTCGCTGAATGCTGAATTTCGTCGTGGCCGCATCAGAGATAAAACACTGCGGGCAACTAACTTTTATACGCCTAAAGGCGGCAAGTTTCCAAGCAGCGGGCATTCCCCGAAAGTACAGGTGACTCTTGAAACGTAGATTTCGGGCCGCTCTCCGCGATTACAATCGTGAGATGCGGTTCACGGCGGCTTGCGTTGTTGCCCTGCTCTTCTCATCGGCATTCGGCAGCGAAAAAACAGCTCCGCCGCTGCTGCCCTGCCCTGCTGGAGCGAGCGACGCGCAGTGCAACCCTTCGAAACACCTTGTGAAAGAAGCCGAACGAGCCTTTGCCCGTGGCTTGAAGTTGCAGCAGGACACGCCTGACCAGGCCTACCGCGAATTCGAGCACGCCGCCGATCTTGAACCTCGCAATGTCGAGTATGTGACTGCGCGAGAAGTCGCGAAGCAGCGGCTGGTTTACGATCACATTCACCGTGGTAGCGAAGAACTCGCCGCAGGCAAACAAATCGAAGCCCTCGCCGATTTTCGCAGCGCCGCAACTCTCGACCCAGCCAATCAATTCGCCCAGCAGCGAATTAAAGACGCCCTCGGCGATGCCGCGCCCAAAACCTCCGGGCCGCCTGAACTGATCGAGCAGTCCCCAGAGATCAGGCTCATGCCTTCAACTAACGTCGCCAGCTTTCATTTCCGCGGCGATAGCAAGCAACTGCTGACCACAATTGCCAACGTCTACGGAATCTCCGCGCAGATCGACGATTCGGTCCCCTCGCGTCAGGTTCGTTTCAATATCGACAATGTGGATTTTTTCAAAGCCATGCTCATCGCCGGGCACATGACGAAGAGCTTCTGGACTCCGATCAGCGAGAAGCAAGTGCTCATACTGATGGACAATCCAGAGAACCGCCGCCAGTACGAGCGCATGGGTATGCGCACCTTCTACATCCCCGGCATGCAGTCATCCACCGGCTCCGACGCACCCGGCCAAATGTCGGGAATCGTGAACCTGCTTCGGAACCTTTTCGACATCCGCTATGTGACGCCCAATATCGCCACTTCGACGCTGGTGGTACGCGGCCCGCAGGCTTCGCTTAATGCCGCGACCAGGTTGCTGGAAAGCCTCGATACCACGCGTCCCGAAGTCATGCTGGAAATTCACGTGTACCAGGTGGACCACACCTTCGCACGCAACATCGGCGTTCACATTCCATATGATTTCAACTTCTTTAATATTCCCGCGGGCGCGCTGGCCGCGCTTGGTGGCCAGAATATCCAGGACTTGATCAATCAACTGATCGCTGGCGGTGGCATCAATCAGGCGAACAACACCGCAATCTCGGCGCTCCTTGCGCAGCTTCAGAGCCAGCAGAATTCGATTTTCAGCCAGCCGCTCGCAACCTTCGGCGGAGGGAAAACACTCACCGGTGTCAGCCTCGACCAGCTCTCAGCGCAGTTGTCACTGAATGAAGGATGGGTGAAGACGCTCGATGATGCCACGCTTCGCGCTTCTCAGGGTCAGGAAGCAACCTTCCGAATGGGCTCCCGCTTTCCAATTTTGAATGCCAGCTTCGCGCCAGTATTCAACACGGCCGCCATCTCGCGGGTGCTGCAGAACGACAGCTTCCAGGCGGCGTTTCCTTCTTTCAACTACGAAGATCTGGGGCTGACGATTAAAGCGAAGCCTGCGATTACCTCTGACGCTACCGTGGGCCTTACTCTGAACGTTAATCTACGCGCTCTCTCAAGCCAGAGCTTCAACGGCGTGCCGGTAATTGGCAATCGCGAATACCAGGGCAGTATCAGCCTCGCGGACGGAGAACCCGCAGTCGTTGCCGGTCAGATCAGCCGCAGTGAAACCCGCAACCTGAGCGGAATTCCTGGCCTGAGTCAGGTGCCGGGCCTGAATAAGCTGACCGCTGTAAATGAAAAACAGCTCCAGGAAGACGAACTGCTGGTCGTGATCACTCCTCACATAACCCGGCGTGGGATGGG
>DAIPJJ010000075.1:0-13403 GCA_036770325.1 Terriglobales bacterium | reverse complement strand
TACTTGTCCTTCGCCGCGAAATCGACAATCTGCTTCAGAACGTCGTAGTTGTTCGCGTTGACACCCACCGGCCGCCCATTGATGAACAGGGTCGGGGTCGAATTCACATCGAGTGATTTACCAAGATTGATCGAAGCTTGTACTCGTGATTCTGTATCCGGCTTCGCGGCGCAGGCGGCAATGTCCGTTCCGGTGGCACCGGACTTCTGCGCAATGTCCGTCAATTGCTGATCAGCGTTCTCGGCCGTAATGTTGGCTTGCGCCTCGAATACTCCAGACACAAATTTCCAGTACGCCTCATTCGAAGAGCGGCCTACGCAATCCGCATATTCAGCGGCCTTCATCGCCCAGTTGTGCATGGGCAGCGGAAAATTCTGAGAAATGAAGCGGATATTCGGGTTTTCATTCAGCAACCGCTCAATCGTGGGATTCGCTTCTTTGCAGTGGGGACACTGCAGATCGCTGAACTCGACAATCGTAACCGGGGCGCTGGCCGGACCGCGTGACGGACCATCGGCCTTTTTCGCGAGCACCTCGCGCGCTTTTTCATACGGATGCGCGCCAAAAGGAATGATGTCGCCGACCACTGCGTGCTTGCCATCCTGGCTGACGAAGAATTTCTGCTCGCCCTGTCCCTGCGGACCGCTGATCAGGACGTTCACTTCCGCGAGACCTTCCGCCTGGCTGGGTTTGATCCCCGTGATCTTCCAGCTCAGTTGCGGATCGTAGCCGAATGTTTCGTGCAGAAACGCATTTACTTCCTCTTCCGACGGCAGGTTCGGCGTAGCGTGCGTGCCGAGATCTTGCGATTTTGCCTTTGCCGGTTTTTGCGTGGACTTCTGCTGCGCCGCGGCAAAAAGTGACAGCGCAAGAAAACAGATGATGACTTTTGAGGTATACATATTTGTCCTTTAGGAACTCAAAACTGAAATCTCAAATGGTATTGGGGACACAGGCGTCTTCGCCCGCGTAAACATGAACCCTAAATGTCAGCCTTCGCCGCGATCGGGAAACGCCTCCCGTAGCCGAACGCCTTCGGAGAAATTTTCAGCCCGGGCGCGGCTTGCTGGCGCTTGTATTCATTTCGCTCCACCATCCGAATCACGTCTTTTACAAGCGCAAGATCGAAACCGTGGCTGCCGGAAATTTCCTCCGCCGAACGCGAGTCCTCGACGTAGTCCTCAAGAATAGCATCGAGCACTTCGTACGGAGGCAGCGAGTCCGTGTCCTTCTGTCCCGGCCGCAACTCGGCCGATGGCGGCTTTTCAAGTGTCGCCTGCGGGATCACCGGCCTGCGCGAATTCGCATACCGGCTCAGGCGATACACAAGCATTTTCGGAACATCGGCAATCACCGCCAGTCCGCCGGCCATGTCGCCATACAGCGTCGCATAACCGACTCCCATTTCGCTCTTGTTTCCTGTGCTCAACACCAGCGCGTTGAACTTGTTCGAGAGCGCCATCAGCAGCGATCCGCGAATGCGTGACTGGATATTTTCTTCGGTCACATCCTGATTGAGTCCTTTGAAGACGCCCCGCAACGCTGATGTGTAACTCTCAAATATTTCCGTGATCTTCAGAATCTCGAAGCGGATTCCAAGATTTGTCGCCAGATCGCGCGCATCGCTAATCGATCCCTCAGATGAATACGGCCCTGGCATGCCGATGCCGATGACGTTTTCTGTGCCGAGCGCATCGACGGCTATGACCGCAGTCAAAGCGGAATCAATGCCGCCGCTCAACCCAATGATCACTTTTTGAAAGCCGCATTTGCGAACGTAGTCTCGCGTGCCAAGCACGAGCGCGGCATAGATGCTTGCCTCTTCGCCATCGATCTGTTCGTGCATCTCTCCGGTAAGCGCATCGGAATCGAAAAAAATCAGGTCTTCCTCGAAGGATTTCCCCTGCGCAATCACCTTGCCCTCGCGATTGAAGACAAGAGACGAACCGTCAAATATCAAACTGTCATTTCCGCCCACCTGATTGACGAACACAACCGGCACGTGGTCATTTTTTGCGATGGTCGCGAGCATGTCGCGGCGTAGCTCGCGCTTCCCCGCCCAAAATGGTGACGCGGAAATGTTCAGCACGAAATTCCCTCCCGCGCGAACCAGCGCCTCGACCGGATCCACGCTGTAGAGCTGGCGATTCCAGAAATGCTTGTCGTTCCACGCGTCTTCGCAGATGGTCAGCGCCATCTGCTTCCCGCAGAATGGAAACAACACCTGGCTGCGCGCGGGCGCGAAATTTCGCAGCTCGTCGAAAACGTCGTAAGTGGGCAGCAGCATCTTCGATTGCACAAACTTGATGCGCCCGTCCATGAGCAGCGCCGCAGAGTTCATCACTGACTTGCCGGATTCGGCGTGCGCAGGAGTCACAAGCCCGCAAATCACCGCGATACCCTGAGTCTCGCGTGCGATATTTTCGGCAGCGTCGCGGTTGTGTTCGACAAAAGACGCGCGCTCCACCAGATCTCGCGGCGGATAGCCGCAAACCGACAATTCTGGGAAAAGAATGAGTCCCGCGCCTTGAGACTTGGCTTTAGCGGCGTAGTCGATGATCTTCGCTGAATTTCCCGCAAAATCCCCGACGACCGGATTGATCTGTCCCAGCGCGATCTTCACACCTTAAGTGTAAAGGTGCAAGGAACAGTGAGCCAAATCAGCAATGCTCGTGTGGACCGGACATCCGTGTGGGTCGGACATTCTTGTCCGACAAGGAAGCATCTCCGAAAGCCGTCGCAGAAAACGGAGTTCCGTGGATAGCGGCCCTTAGGTCCGCGTTCCTGCGGCACCGCATTCAAAATTGCCTTTAATTCGCGCCCGCGTTCAGCACAACCGTCAGCGGAGCAATTGCTTCCGGCTTCACGTATCGGTTCACCAGGAACCGCTTGCCATCTTTTGTTACGTCGTAGCTGAACAGGTCCGTGGATGAGATCGGCGCCCGCCCATGAAACTGGAAAAGCGGAACTGGAGTACCGGTTGAGAACGTGCCAATCGTGCTCACAGCTACCGCGGTCATCATTCCACTCGGTCCGAGGTAGAAAATTTCCTTCCCATCTCCCCGCCAGCGTGGTTCGGTTCCACCACCGCGCGAGACCTGCCATTTCCCGGCTGCTGCTGGAAACGTGGTGACGTAGACCTCCCAGTCGCCGGACTCATCGGAAGCATAAGCCAGCCATTTCCCATCCGGCGAGATTTGCCCGTTCGTCTGGTGCGCATTTCCTTGAAACAGGGGAGAAGGTTTGCCGCCCTGCGCAGGCAGCAGTTCCAGGCGGTAGTCGGCAATGCCTTGCTTGACGAATACAATTTCGGCATCGTTCGCGGACCAGGAATTCGGTATTGCATCGTCGATATTGCCGGTGAGCAGCAAATTGTGGTCTGGTTCTAGGCCACTGGCCTTCTTCACAACAAGGTAGGTTCCCAGGGCACTATTTTTTCGATACACAATCGTCCGCCCGTCGTGCGACCACACCGGCGCAACGTCCTCAGACCCATCGAAGGTGAATCGGCTGCTCGCGGAACCATCCACGCGTTCGATCCAGATTTCGACCGCGTTCGCTCTTTGGTCGCTGATGTCCAGAGCCACGCGGCTACCATCCGGCGAGAGCATGGGGTTGCACTGAACTGCAGGTTTGCCGATCTGCCCCAACTCTTTTCCTGATCGATCCATCCAGGTAAGAACTGACCGGGTGGTGCCCGAGGTGTTGTAAACCAGCGTCCCATTCTGGGCTACGGCGAGTGCAGCCCAGAGAACCGCTGGCTGATATGCAACATTCCTCGCCACCAAGTCCGCGCTCCCAGAGACCGTTGCATGCGACGGGTCGAATGCCATGCTCACAAGTTGCTGATCGTCGTTCGCGTAGAAGAGTCTATTATTGGAGATTCCAAAGCTCGAGTGGCAATGGATCAACAGGCGTTTTTCCTTCGCATCCAGAGAGCTCACGAAAATTCCGCTATACACATCGGTTTTGACCTCACCAAAATTTCCCGCGAAGAATAAGAAGTGATCTCCATCGGGAAGGAATACCGGCCATCGATGTGTGTTCTCAGTTGTTGCGACCAGCTTTCCGGTGAGCGATTGTGCGCCGGTGCCATCCGCGTTCACCCGCCATAGTTCGCCGCCTGCATCCGGCGAATAGATGATTACTCCGCGACTTCCCCAACTTCCGCCTCGGGCGCTTTGTACGTGAGCGAGCAATTGCGGTGTCCCGCCGCTGACCGAGATCTTTTGCAACTTGCTGTTGGCAAAGAAGGCTATATACGCTCCGTCTGGCGACCAGAACGGATAGCTTGCACCCTCCGTCCCTGCCAACTGGCGAACTTCCGGAGAACCAATCTTCTGAACCAGCAAAACTGGCACTTGCGACTGCTCGTCCGGCGAAACGTAGACGAGCATGGAACCGTCCGGCGACAGCGCCATGTGGCTGACTTCACTTTGTATGGGAATGGCAAACTGCATTCTGCGTTGCGGCGCCGTCCGGCTGGTCACAAACCATGCCAGCCCTGCTCCCACCCCTAACGCAAGCGCCACCATGACCCAAGGGAATACTGACGAGCGTCGACTTGGGGTTCCAATCCGTTGTGCCGCGCTCGAGTCCGTTCCTGAAAGCGCACTCAGCGCGAATGACAGATCTTTTGCCGATTGAAATCGCTGCTCGGGACTCTTCTCAAGACAACGGTGAACAATGCGGTCGAGCGCCGGAGAGACCGGATGAACGGAGTCAGACATCTCCGGTGGATCTTCCCTCAGAACTGCAGTCATGGTCTCGGCGGGAGTGTCGCGACGGAATGCTCGTTTCCCCGCAAGCATTTCGTAGAGCACGGCGCCGAAGGCAAAAATGTCAGTGCGCGCGTCGGCCACCTCACCTCGCACCTGTTCCGGAGCCATGTAACTCGCCGTCCCCATGACCACGCCCGCAGACGTATGCGAACTGGTCAGCGTCAAACCGTCCGATGCTGCAACCGTCGCCTTTTGCGCCTGCTTCGCCAGCCCAAAATCCAGAATCTTGATGCGTGCGTCTCTGGTGACAAAAATGTTCTCCGGCTTCAGATCGCGGTGCACGATACCTTTTTCGTGCGCGGTCGCCAGTCCTTGCGCGATTTGGACTCCATACTCAATCGCCTTGCGCTGCGAGAGAGCACCCTGGTCCAGGACCGCTCGCAAAGTATCGCCCTCGAGCAGTTCCGAAACCAGATACGGCGAGCCGTTCTGCTGCCCTACATCGAATACCGCAAGAATGTTGGGATGATTCAGCGCCGCAACCGCCCGCGCTTCCTGCTCGAAACGGCGCAAGCGATCACTTTCCCGGGCGAATGATTCTGGAAGAATCTTCAGAGCGACATCGCGTTCCAGGCGGGTATCGCGGGCACGGTACACTTCTCCCATCCCACCTGCGCCTATTGCGGACTGAATCTCATATGGGCCGAGCCTGGTACCGGAGGCGAGAGACATCGGTGCAAGATTATAGTCTGTCCGACGATGGCATCACACACCGTGCGTAGCCTGCCCTGAGCTTGCCGAAAGGCCGGACATTCTTGTCCGACAGTCTTAATCAGCAATACTCGTGTGGGGCCTGCCCTGAGCCTGTCGAAGGGTCGGACATTCTTGTCCGACAAAAGGAAACATTAGTTCCGAACATCCGGTTCTCGGAGATGGGGAGCCGGATGCTATTTCGTTGAACAGCTGAAGCCATGCCCTGATACCAACCAGAAAATACGTCGCAACCTGAATCTTCTAACATCGCCTTGAATCGAACTCGTGTGTGACACCACCTAAGAGCAGTATTCACTGATTTCAATCAATCGCCGCATGCCCGTCAATTTCCAATCCGCGCCTCGCCTTGCCGACTTTCGTCTCACTCTGCGGCTCGCTCTGCCGCTGATCTTCGCCGAGGTGGGTTGGATGAGCATGGGGGTAGTAGACACGATCATGGTCGGCCGTCTGCCAGACAGCGCTGTTGCCATTGGCGCGACCGGGTTGGGCCAAAGCCTGTATCACATCTTCGTAATTGTCGGCGGAGGCCTGTTGCTCGGCATGGACACCTTCGTCGCGCAGGCTTACGGGCGTGAAGACCTGCACGATGCGCGAGGCACGCTGATCAACGGCCTTGTCCTCGCGATTGCGTTGACTCCGATGGTGATGCTCGCGGTGTCGACCTGGCCCGCGCTTATGCGCCGTTTCGGAGTCTCTCCCGAGCTCGTCGGCCCCATGAGACCATTTCTCTTTGCGCTCAACTGGGGCACGCTACCGCTACTCATCTTTTTTGCGTTGCGCCGGTATCTACAGGCCGTGAACGTCGCTGTACCGGTCATGTTCGCGCTCGTCTCTGCCAACGTTGTCAATGCTGTCGGTGACTGGGCGCTGATCTACGGTCATCTCGGGTTCCAAGCCGAAGGCATCACCGGCTCGGGCTGGTCCACCTGTATTGCTCGCATCTACATGGCACTGGTGCTCGCGGTGACCGTGATATGGGTGGAATCGAAACGCAGGTTTTCGTCGCGGGCACTTCACAAGTTTCCCCTCAAAGTTGATATCCAGAAAATCTCGGCGCTTCTCAAACTTGGCTCGCCAGCCGCAGGGCAGATTCTAGTCGAGATCGGTGCTTTCTCCGGAGCAACGGCCCTGTGCGCGAAACTCGGCCCGGTCCCGCTCTCCGGCCACGAGATCGCCCTCAACTGTGCTGCCTTCACCTTCATGGTGCCCTATGGGATCAGTTCTGCTGCGGCGGTGCGGGTCGGCCAGCAACTCGGGCGCCTTGATCCTGAAGGTGCACGCCGCGCGGGGTGGTCCGCGATTTCGCTGGGACTTGCGTTCATGGCCTGCACCGGAATCGTGTTCGCGTCGATTCCGGCCGTGATTGCCCGCGCCTTTTCGCCCGATCCAGCCGTCGTTCGCCTGGGTGCGCGGTTGCTGCTGGTCGCGGCTGCGTTCCAATTGTTCGACGGCATCCAGGTCGTGACCACCGGCGCTTTGCGCGGTGCAGGCGACACCAAGACTGCCATGTTCGCGAACTTTATTGCCTACTGGTTGATTGGCATTCCTGTGGGATGTTTTTTGTGCTTCTATCTCGGTTGGGGCGCGCTCGGCATTTGGATCGGCCTTTGTGCCGGGCTGATGATCATCGGTGCTGTGCTCCTGAGCGTCTGGCACAACAGGAAGTTCGCCGACGTGCAGCGATTTCAAGTCGCTCCTCTGTGAAATACCTCTGTGTAACTCTGTGTGCTCTGTGGTCGGATTTTCAACAGCGTAACCACAGAGAACACAGAGTTACACGGAGAAACCCCGCACAGAGGAAGAACTCAGTCAGCCTTGCAGCCCGCCTGCGGCCTGCGTATCATTCAACCTCATGACTAACGAGAGCCCACTGCAAAAGTTTGCACTTCGCGAGAAGGCACAACTGATGTCCTCCTCCGAGATGGAGCGCACGCTCCTGCGATTGGCGCACGAGATTGTCGAAAAAAACGATGGCGTCGAAAATCTCGGACTGATCGGGATCCGCCGCCGCGGGGCCCCCCTCGCCGAGAGACTGGGGAAGCTGATGGGACGTATCGAGAGCACGGTCATTCCGGTGGGCGCACTCGATATAACTTTTTACCGCGATGATCTCTCAACCCTGGGCCCGAAGCCGGTGGTGCAGGAAACGAAGCTCGGCTTCGATATCCAGGACAAGAACATTATTCTTGTTGACGACGTCCTGTTCACGGGACGCACCATCCGCGCCGCTCTGGACGCACTGTTCTCTCATGGCCGCCCAAGGCGAGTACAGCTTTGCGTGCTCATCGATCGGGGACACCGCGAATTACCGATTGAGGCTGCATTCATCGGCCGCACGGTCCCGACGACGATGCGCGAAGTCATCGAAGTTAAACTCACTGAAATCGACGGCATGGAAAAAGTTCTGCTCGTCGAAAAGTGATCGAGTCTCTGTGTAATTTCTCTGTGTAACTCTGCGTTCTCTGTGGTTGGATTTAAAAAAGCCGTACAACAGAGAACACTCAGTTGCACGGAGGCGACGCTTAAGTCGCACCCGGGCATGGCAATCGAAAAACTCACTGACGCTGAACGCGATCACCTCATCAACGCTGCGCGCCAGAGCATGCGGCACGCCTACGCTCCTTACTCCAAATTCAAAGTTGGCGCCGCCCTGCTGACGGCCAACGGTGAAGTCTTCTCCGGCTGTAACGTCGAAAATGCTTCGTATGGTCTGACCAACTGCGCCGAGCGCACCGCGATTTTTTCCGCCATCGCGCACTCCGGCCCTGGGCTAATGATCCAGGCCGTCGCAGTTGTCAACGATCAAGGCCTTCCCTGCTCTCCCTGCGGCGCTTGCCGTCAGGTGATTTACGAGTTCGGCCCCGAAGCAGTCATCATTTTTCAGAGCGCGAGCGGATGGAAGCACAGCCACATCACAGAGCTCCTGCCGGAAGGATTTCGTCTGCAGTGACGAGTCGCGATCAGGCTGAACCCAACTCCGGGCCAATCCGTGCCGTCGATGCAATTGCAAAAAAACGAGATGGTCACGAGCTCTCGCCATCCGAAATCGAATCCTTCATAGCTCGATACACGCGGGGAGAGGTTCCCGACTACCAGGCTTCTGCCTGGCTCATGGCGGTTGTTCTCCGTGGCATGTCACGCTCCGAAACTTCGGCGCTCACCAACGCAATGCTGCACTCAGGCGAAGTGCTCGACCTCTCAGAACTTCCCATGCCGAAGGTTGACAAGCATTCCACCGGTGGCGTGGGTGACAAAACTTCGCTCGTGCTCGCGCCATTGGTCGCCGCGGCCGGTTTAGCGGTTCCGATGATCAGCGGCCGCGGGCTCGGCCACACCGGCGGCACGCTCGACAAACTCGAATCGATTCTTGGCTTCAACGTGAATCTGAGCACGGCAGAATTTCGTCGGGTGCTGAAACAGTGCGGCTGCTGCATGATCGGCCAAACGGCCGAGATCGCGCCTGCCGACCGCAAGCTCTACGCGCTTCGTGATGTTACCGCGACCGTCGAGAGTCCTTATCTGATCTGCGCTTCGATTATGAGCAAGAAGCTGGCCGAGGGCATCGATGCGCTTGTGCTCGATGTAAAGACCGGCACCGGCGCATTCATGAAGGCAGAAGAGGACGCAGCTTTTCTTGCCGAACTGATGGTTGAAACCGGAGAACGCATGGGAAAGAAAGTCGCCGCACTAATCACGGATATGAACCAGCCACTCGGCAACAACGTCGGCAATTCACTCGAGGTCGTCGAATGCATCGATGTACTTCGTGGCGGCGGGCCAGATGATCTCCGCGAACTCTGCCTCGAACTTTCGGGATGGATGCTTCACCTTGGCGGTTCGGTCGATTCGGTTGAAAGTGGGAAAGCCAGATCGCAACAACTGATTCAATCTGGCGCAGCGCTGGAAACATTTCGCGAGATGGTGAAGCTTCAAGGCGGTGACGTACGCAGCATCGATAATTCTTCTTTACTGCCCAAAGCGAAATCCACGAAAGACGTCGCCGCTTCGGAAACGGGATTCATATCTGAAATCGACTGCCGAGCAGTTGGTATCGCATCAGTAATTCTCGGTGGAGGACGCGCCAAGAAAGAAGACTCGGTCGATTCGGCAGTCGGAATTGTTATACACAAAAAGCTCGCCGACAAAGTAAAAGCTGGAGACCCGCTTTGCACCATACATTACAATTCAGAAACTCAGGCTGATCAGGCGGCGGCGCTGCTGCAGAAAAGTTTTGCGGTTGCCGCAGACACTCCGGCAAAGAAAACGCTTGTACATCGTGTAATTGGCACCAGAAAGTAATGGGGCGACGGCGTCTGGCCCGCCGAAAGGGGAAAAGATTGGGGCGCTTCACCGGACTGCTCGGCTTGCTTGTAATGCTCGGCCTCGCATTCGCCTTCTCCACCAACCGGCGCGCGATTCGACTGAAAACCGTCGCCTGGGGGCTGGGTCTTCAATTCGTTCTGGCCGTTTTTGTCTTGCGCATCCAGAGCGGACAATGGCTGTTCGCGAAGGCTGGATATTGGGCCAAGCACCTGCTCGATTTTTCCTACGCCGGTTCGGTATTCGTCTTCGGTGAACTCGGCAAGCAGCAATCTTCGCTCGGCTTGATCTTCGCCTTTCAGGTCTTGCCCACAATCATCTTCATCGCGGCGTTCTTTGCAGTTCTGTATCACCTGGGGATCATGCAGCTCATCGTGCGCGCTGGCGCGTGGATCATGACCAAAGTGATGGGCGCGAGTGGCGCAGAATCGCTCAACATCGCAGCCAGCATCTTCATGGGACAGACGGAAGCTCCCCTTACCATTCGCCCATTCCTGCCCGACCTCACACAGTCCGAGCTCATGACCGTGATGACCAGCGGCATGGCGCATATTTCGGGCGGCATGATGGCTGCCTATATCGCCGTAGGCGGCGCGGACGCGAAGAACCTGCTCACGGCGGTCATCATGACAGCTCCGGGCACACTGCTGATTTCAAAAATTCTCGTTCCAGAAGTTGAAAAACCGCTCACGGCCGGTCGCGTTGAAATGCCGGAGATGGAAAAGGAATCGAACATCCTCGGCGCGATTGCGCGCGGCACAATCGACGGGCTTCATCTCGCGCTGAACGTCGGCGCTATGCTCATCACGTTCATCGCGCTTATGTATCTGGTGAATGCAATGATGGGCTACGTTCACCTTTATGTTTCGTGGTTCCCCTACAGCCTGCAACAAGTCTTCGGATGGATTTTTTCGCCCGTCGCATGGCTGATCGGAATCCGCTGGCACGATGCGGCAGCCATCGGCAACCTGCTGGGCACGCGCATGGTAGTCAACGAATTCGTCGCATTTGCGCAACTCGGCACAATTAAGCAGGCGCTCGACCCACGATCTTTTACCATCGCGACATTCGCGCTTTGCGGGTTTGCGAATTTCAGCTCTATTGGAATTCAGATTGGCGGAATCGGCGCACTCGCTCCGAACCGACGTGGTGACCTCGCCCGTCTTGGCTTGCGTGCCATGCTCGCCGGAACCATGGCGAACCTGATGTCGGCGGCAATCGCCGGGATACTGATCTCGTAGTAGGAGAGTGGTGCAGTGGCCGTTGCTAAGCCGTAAGCGTCTTCGATCTGTCGGCGTGTAGCTGCTGTAGCGCTCTCACGTTGACTTCGCCTCTTTGCAGCGCGGCGATCCCTTCAGCGGCTGCGCGGGCAGCAGAGAGTGTAGTGATGGTGGGAATTCGTGCTGTCACCGCAGCGCGCCGGATTGCTTTCTCGTCAAAGAATGGATCGGGCCCCTGCGGGGTATTGACGATGAGCTGAATGCGATCTCCCTTGATCAGATCGACCACGTTGGGACGGCCCTCTTTAACTTTGTAAACGCGATCACAGGCCATTCCCGCTCCTTCGATCACGTCAGCGGTTCCAGCAGTTGCGACCAGTTTGAATCCCATATCGACGAACTTGCGTGCGACCTCTGCAACGTGCGGCTTATCGTGATCAGTGACGCTGATGAAAACGCAGCCTTGCGTGGGCAGCTTTTGTCCAGCGGCGACTTGCGCCTTGGCAAAGGCTTCGCCGAAATTATCGGCCACGCCCATGACTTCGCCAGTTGATTTCATCTCCGGGCCGAGAACGGTGTCAACGCCGGGAAACTTGTTCCACGGGAAGACCGGAGACTTCACGTAGTAGTGCGAGCCGGTGTCGAGGTCTTTTTGTTGTTCGATGAACTCCGGCAAAAATTCGCGCAGCTTGCGGCCAGTCATCAGGCGCGCAGCGATCTTCGCCATGGGAATGCCGGTGGCTTTGGAGACGTATGGCACGGTTCGGGACGCGCGAGGGTTTACTTCGAGGACGTAGACCTTGCCAACATCCCCATTCGAGATGGTGTATTCCGAACGAGGAATGGCGAACTGCACGTTCATCAAGCCAACGACTTTCAGTGCGCGTGCCAGCTTGAATGTGTACTCGCGCATGCGATTCAGCAGGCGCTCGGGAATATCGACTGCGGGCAGCACGCAGGACGAGTCGCCAGAATGAATTCCGGCTTCCTCGATGTGCTGCATGATTCCGCCGATCACGACGTCTTCACCGTCGGAGAGCGCGTCGACATCAACTTCGACCGCGTCTTCCAGGAAGTGATCGATCAGCACCGGACGGTCCTGCGAATACTCGACCGCCTCTTTCATATAGCGCACAACAGTTTCTTCGTCGTAAGCGATTACCATGGCGCGCCCGCCGAGTACATAAGAAGGACGAACCAGCACTGGATATCCGATCTTGCGTGCACCTTCGACCGCTTCTTCGAGCGACGCAGCCATCGCGCCGGCCGCCTGGGGAATTTCGAGCTCTTCAAGTAATTTGTTGAACCGCTTGCGGTCTTCGGCAAGATCGATTGACTCAGGCGAAGTTCCGATGATCTTCACACCGGATTGCTTCAGCGGCAGCGCGAGATTGAGCGGCGTCTGTCCGCCGAACTGCACGATAATGCCGACATCTGCGCCCGCAGATGTTTCGTGTTCATAGATGGCCCAGACATCCTCGAAAGTGAGCGGCTCGAAGTAAAGGCGGTCGCTGGTGTCGTAGTCGGTCGAAACCGTTTCCGGATTGCAGTTGACCATGATCGACTCGTAGCCGTCCTCGCGAAGCGCAAAGCTGGCATGGCAGCAGCAGTAGTCGAACTCAATTCCCTGCCCGATGCGATTCGGGCCACTGCCTAGAATGATGACCTTCTTTTTCTGCGTGGGCGTGGCTTCGTCTTCGTCTTCGTAGGTCGAATAGAGATATGGCGTGAAGCTTTCGAATTCCGCCGCGCAAGTGTCCACCCGCTTGTACACCGGTTGAACTTTGTGTTTCTTGCGCAGATGGCGAATCTTTTCCTGATCGCCCTTGCCGCTCAGCCGCCAGGTTCCCGCAAGTCGCCCGTCAGAGAAGCCCATGCGCTTGGCGTCGCGCAGCACCTCGGTCGGGACGGACTCAAGCGGGTGCTTCTCGACCTCAAGCTGCATATCGTTAATTTCTTTCAGTTGGTAGAGGAACCACGGGTCCATGCCAGTCATTTTGGCGAGCTGCTTGACGGTGTGCCCTTGGCGAATTGCATAGCGCAGGTAGCTCAAGCGCTCCGGGTGGGGAGTGACAAGCCGCTGCGTGAGAATCTTCGGCTCGATCTTTTCTGATCCGACTCGCTTTCCGGTGTCGAGCGCGCGAACGCCCTTCATCAGAGCTTCTTTAAACGTCCGCCCGATAGCCATCACTTCGCCGACTGACTTCATCTGCGGGCCGAGATTTTCGTCCGCTCCGGGGAACTTCTCGAACTGCCACTTCGGAATTTTGACGACTACGTAATCGAGCGTTGGCTCAAAACACGCCGGGGTTTTGCGCGTTATGTCATTCGGGATTTCGTCGAGCGTGTAGCCGACCGCGAGCTTCGC
>DAIPJJ010000074.1:0-19150 GCA_036770325.1 Terriglobales bacterium | reverse complement strand
CGGCTATTGGAAGATGTACGCCATCGTGATCCAATTGGGGGCGATCCTCTGCCTGCCCATTTACTTTCGGACGCGAATTTCAAAATTCCTGAGCACGTTTCCACGCGGAGAGAATGGAAATCGCACCCCACTGACGCATCCGCTGGGACTGACGCTGATCGCGTTCCTGATGACGGCCATCCCCGCGTTTCTGCTGACGAAAGTTATCGGAAAACACCTCGAAAGTTTGTACATCATGGGAATGTCATTGCTGGTCGGCGGAGTTGTAATGTGGGTTGTTGATGCGATAAATGCGAAATCAGAGGCGCTCGGCCCGGGCGCTCACGCCAGCCGTATTCATACCTGGAAGATGGAAACGATGGGTGTCGGCCAGGCGATATGGATTGGTGCATGCCAGATACTGTCAGCGGTTTTTCCCGGGACATCGCGTTCGATGTCGACGATAGCTGCCGGGCAGATCGCAGGCATGTCGCGCGCGTCGGCGCTGGAGTTCTCATTCTTTCTTTCTATTCCCACTATGGTGGCCGCAACAGGTTATGACCTGCTGAAATCGTTGCGCGGTAAAGGGGTGAATCCGATCGGGGTTTCGCAGATTGACGCCCATGGATGGGTCGTACTTGCAATCGGATTTGTGGTTTCCTTCATTGTCGCGTACGTTGCCGTCGCGTGGTTTATGGCGTGGGTGCGGAAACGCGGGTTTACGCCATTTGCGGTATATCGCATTGTGATTGGCGCTCTGGTGCTGGCGTTCGCGGCGCGCCTGGGCTGAACCGAAAGCCCACCACAGAGGACACTGAGAACACAGAGGTTCTCACAGAGGCGAATTGCTAACCTTTGCGGATCAGAGCTAGTCTAAGCAGTTGCGCCGGTATGTCTACGCTCAGCAGACTTTCCACCTTCGCTTTGAATGCTGAGTGCTGACCGCCGAGTGCTTAAGGAGAGACGCAATGAAGAAAACTGCCGCAGTTATGCTGTTCGCCCTTACTCTGTGCCTTATCGCATCTGCCCAGCAAGACAAAAGCAAACGCCCCAGTCCAGCGGAGCAAACGCAGTGCAAATTTTCGGACGGCAAGACGATCTCGATTGACTACTCCAGCCCGCGAATGAAAGGCCGCAAAATTTTCGGCGACCTTGTTCCTTACGGCCAGGTATGGCGCACAGGCGCAAATGAGGCGACGACGTTCGTCACGAATACGGGCGTAACCGCCGACGGCAGAGATATTCCGGCAGGAAACTACACAATCTTCACTGTACCCGAACAGAGCAAGTGGACGCTGATTGTAAACAAGAAAACCGGCGAATGGGGCATCCCCTACAAATACGAATCGGACGAACTGGCGCGCATTCCGATGTCTGTGTCGAAGACCTCAAGCCCGGTCGAAAATTTCACGATTGCCTTCGATCAAGGCGGCAGCACCTGCACGATGAAAATCAGTTGGGAAGAGACTCAGGCTTCGGTGCAGTTTACCGAAAAGAAATAAGCTTCCGCTCTAGGGAGTGGGCTTCCAGCGAAGCACTGGTTTCCGTGCGGCGGCAGTCTCATCGAGCCGAGATACGCGAGTGGAATGCGGAGCTGTGCGCACCAGTTCCGCATCTTCATCAACTTCTTCCGCGATCGACTTCATGGCTTCGATGAAAAGATCCAATTCCTCTTTCGATTCACTTTCCGTCGGCTCGATCATCATAGCGCCGGGCACGATGAGCGGGAACGCAGTCGTATAAGGATGAAAGCCATAGTCGATGAGGCGTTTGGCGATGTCCATAGTGCGCGCGCCTTTTTTAGCCTGCAGCTTATCGCTGAACACCACTTCGTGCATGCTGGAGCTCGCGTAAGGAAGGTCGAAAGTTCCCTCGAGACCCTTGCGGATGTAGTTTGCGTTCAGCACCGCATCTTCGGTCGTCTGGCGCAAACCATCGGGACCGTTCGCAAGAATGTAGGCCAGCGCGCGAACGAACATTCCGAAGTTTCCATAGAAGGAACGCACGCGGCCGATCGATTGCGGACGATCATAGTCAAAGCCGAGAGTCCCGTCGGATTTCGATTTCACAACAGGCTTCGGCAGGAACGGTTCGAGAAATTTCTTGATTGCGACAGGGCCGGAGCCGGGACCGCCGCCTCCATGAGGAGTTGAGAAGGTCTTGTGGAGGTTCAGGTGCATCAGATCGACGCCAAAATCCCCCGGACGCACTTTGCCGACCAGCGCATTCATGTTAGCGCCGTCCATGTAAAGCAGGCCGCCTTTCGCGTGGAGAATGTCGGCGATCTTGTGAATTTCCTGCTCGAACACTCCGAGCGTATTGGGATTTGTGAGCATCAGCGCAGCGACATCGTCAGTCATTTGCGCTTCGAGAACACCGATATCGACAATGCCCGCTGAGTTTGATTTCAGGTTCTCAATTCCGTAACCGACCATGGCCGCCGTCGCCGGATTGGTGCCGTGCGCAGAATCAGGGATGAGAACTTTCTTCCGCGAACCGCCTTTTGAGTCGTGATAGGCCCGGACCATCAACAGGCCGGTAAGCTCACCATGAGCGCCGGCGGCAGGTTGCAGGGTGATGGCGTCCATGCCGGTGATCTCGGTCAGACAGTCGCTCAGGGTTTTGATGATCCGCAGTGCGCCTTGCGAGATTTTCTCCGGCTGATATGGGTGCCCATTGGCAATGCCATCCAGCCGCGAGACCACTTCATTCACGCGCGGGTTGTACTTCATGGTGCAGGAGCCCAGCGGGTACATGCCGAGATCGATGGCGTAATTCCATGTGGAAAGCCGCGTGAAGTGACGAATGATTTCAATCTCGCTCACTTCGGGCATGTTGCCGAGGGTCTTTCGTGCTGAAACTCCAAGAGCCTTGGAGGCATCGACCTCGGGAACGTCAAGCGGCGGAAGTTTCCAGGCAGCTTTGCCGGGCGACGACTTCTCGAAAATCAGACCTTCGTTCTGATTGACGTGGCGCGTCGCCTTGCGGGTCATATGCTTTGACATTAGCGAGCCACCTCTTCCACACTCGGCTCTTCCTCGCCAGTCGTTTGTGAGCGTTCGCTTTCCGCGATGACTCCGGCAGCCGTGTCGATCATGCTGCGTGTGGTGAGTTCGGTGCAGCACCAGAGCGACGCGTTGCCGAGATCGGGATAAAACTTTTTAAGGGGCAGCCCGCCTACAATCTTGTGCCCGAGCAGCCGGGCATTTATCGCGTATGGATCTTCGCTCGTCTGCACCACGAATTCGTTGAAGCGAGGAGCGGCAGTGAAAAGGACGTTGCTGTGTTTCCCAAACTGCTGCGCGGCGTATGCGGTCTTCGCCAAATTCTGCTTTGCGAGTTCTCTCAAACCGGCCTTTCCGTACACGGTCATGAAAATATTCGCCATCAGCGCGACCAGCGCCTGATTGGTGCAGATGTTCGAAGTCGCCTTCTCGCGCCGAATGTGCTGTTCGCGAGTGGCGAGCGTCAGCACGAAGCCGCGTTTCCCATTGCGATCGGTAGTTTGGCCGACCAGCCGGCCCGGCATCTGGCGAACATACGCTTCGCGCGTGGCGATCACGCCGCAGTATGGGCCACCAAAGCCGAGCGGCACTCCAAACGACTGCGCTTCCATGGCGATGATGTCGGCAGACCGCGGCGGCTCGACGATGCCAAGCGAAATCGCTTCAGCAATGGAGACCACAAGCATTGCACCGTTACGATGCGCAATCTCAGCGATCGCCTCGATTTCTTCAATCGTGCCAAAAAAATTCGGCGATTGAATGAGAACGCATCCGGTATCTCCGTTCACGCTCTTTTCAAGCGCTTTCAGATCGATACGCCCGATGTCTGTAAACGGCACGGTTACAGTTGGCATCCCCTGATGAAACGCGTAAGTAGAAAGCACTTCGCGGTATTCGGGATGCACGCTGCGCGCGACCACGACGGATTTGCGTCCGGTCAGGCGAACAGCCATCATCACAGCTTCAGCCGCCGCGGTCGAGCCGTCATACATGGAAGCGTTCGCCACTTCCATGCCGGTCAGCTCGCAGATCATCGTCTGGAATTCGAAGATCGATTGCAGCGTGCCCTGCGAGATTTCTGCCTGGTAAGGTGTGTAGGCGGTGAGAAATTCGCCGCGCGAGATAAGCGAATCGATGATGACCGGGCGATAGTGGTAGTAAGCCCCGGCGCCGAGAAACGTCGCATGGCCATCGCCGTTCTCGCGCGAGCGCTCGCGAAACCAATCCACGATCTCCGATTCGGCCATCTGGCGCGGAATTTTCAGGTCGCGGTTCAGGCGGTACTCGGCCGGGATCGATTGAAACAGGTCGTCAATGGACCCAGCGCCCATGGCCTTAAGCATGACCTGGCGATCAGCAGGAGATTTGGGAAGATAACGCATGAAAATATTGAATCATTCAATCATTGAGTTATTGAACCATTGGATTCGACGCATTCTGCAATGATTCAATCCCCCGATCATTCAATGATTCAATTTCAGTGTCCTCCTTCTTCTGCCACGAACATCTCATAATCGCTGGCTGACAGAAGAGAGCTCAATTCGCCAGGGTTTTTCAACTCGATCTTGATCATCCACGAACCGTGGGCGTCTTTGTTGATCTTTTCGGGGGCTGTCGCCAGGTCAGTATTCACTTCTGTGACCGTACCCGAGGCGGGAGCGTATAAATCGGAAACGGCCTTTACGGATTCGACACTGCCGAAAGTTTTTCCAGCTGTAAGTTCCGCTCCGACTTTCGGCAGGTCGACGAAGACAATATCGCCGAGTGAATCCTGAGCGTAGCTAGTGATGCCAATGGTTGCGGTTTTTCCATCAGCCTTCAACCACTCGTGTTCTTTCGTGTACTTGAAATCTGCCGGATAAGGCATTCGAATTCAGCTCCTGGCTTCTAGCTCTTAGCTTCTAGCTTTAAAACCTCGACCCAAACGAAAACAGAAGGCAAGCTGTCAATTCCTCTTCGGCCTTTTGTAGAACGGCGTAGGTACAACTCTTGCCTTCACACCTTGGCTTCGGATTTCGACCAGCAACTCGCTTCCAACTTGCGAAAGCTCCGGGGGTACATACGCAAGAGCAATGTTCTTCTTCAGAAACGGAGCCGGCGATCCGCTGGTTACGTACCCGATCTCCTTGCCGCTGAGGTCTTGAACCTTATAGTCGTCTCGCGCGATTCCGCGATCGATCATTTCCAAACCGATCAGAGTTCGGGACACGCCCTGCACTTTGGCTTTTTCAAGTGATTCACGCCCAACAAACTCCGGCTTTTCCATCTTGCAAAATCGATCAAGCCCAGCTTCCCACACGTTGATGGTATCGGAAATTTCGTGGCCATAAAGCGGCAGCTTGGCCTCGAGCCGCAGAGTGTTGCGCGCACCGAGTCCACACGGCACCACGCCGAATTCTTTACCTGCGGCGAGCACCTGGTTCCACACGCGGGAACTTGTCTCTTCGTCGCTGGGAACATAAATTTCGAATCCGTCTTCGCCGGTGTAGCCTGTGCGGGCAACCAAGATATTTTTCAACCCGCAAACAGAGCCGCGCGTGAACCAATAGAACTTCACGGTCGCGAGGTCTATATCCGTGAGCTTCTGCAGCAAATTCACTGCTTTCGGGCCCTGAATCGCAATTTGCGTGAAATCGTCGGACAGGTTTTCTACCGCGCAATTGAAATGCCGGGTATTGCTCCGAACCCAATCGAAATCCTTTTCGCGAGTTCCCGCATTAATGACCAGCAGATACTCTTCTTCACCCAGGCGGTGCACGATCACGTCGTCAACGAACGTTCCCTGCGGGTAGAGGAGTGCCGAATATTGCGCTTGCCCGATGGCCAGCCGCGCGGCATCGTTCATTGAAATATGCTGCACGGCCGCTAGCGCTTGGGGGCCGGCCAGGCGAATATCGCCCATATGGCTGACATCAAAAATGCCCACAGCGGTTCGCACCGCCATGTGCTCGGCGATAATTCCGCCTCCGACCGACGCTGGATATTCAACAGGCATGTCCCAGCCGTTGAATTCGACCATCTTTGCGCCGAGTTGGCGATGGACGGCGTTCAGAGCAGTTTTGCGAACGGCGGGTGCGGTTTCGACAGGGGACAAAAAGGCCTCAATGATCGGCAGTAGCTGGGCTGCCGATAGGAAACTTATGAGGCTAACACGCAGCCGATCAGCGATTCAACCGCTGCGCAAAACCAAATTTTTATCGCAGCACAGAGAACACGGAGGTAAACACAGAGTAGCGCAACTCGACTTGTATATTTGAATGCATGCCTACTTCCCGTTCTTCTCATAAGGCGCGGGTCATCTCTTCGCGCGAATCCTATCGCGGCCCGGTGTTCTGGATCACAACTGACGAAGTGGTAGAACCAAGCGGAGTTCACACGAAGCGCGATGTCGTCCGCCACTCTGGGTCGGTGGTTGTGCTTGCCGTCGATGACACCAGGAAAGAACCGCGAGTGCTCCTTGAAAAGCAATATCGGCATGCCGCCGCAGGTTTTCTGCTGGAGCTTCCTGCCGGTCGAATTGACGAAGGCGAAAACGAGCTGAACGCCGCCAAGCGCGAGCTGCTGGAAGAAACCGGGTACTCGGCCCGGAGCTGGAAGCGCGTTCTGCACTTCTGGGCCAGCCCTGGATTTGTTGCAGAAGCCATGTCTATTTATCTGGCGAAAGGTTTGAAAGCAGGAGCAGCTCAGCCGGAAGACGACGAAGTAATCGAGCTACAGCTTGTTCCGCTCAAAAAAGCCGTATCCATGGTCTTAAATGGAACCATCCAAGACGCGAAAACCATTGCCGGTGTGCTCTGGCTGGCCCAGCAGGCGAGGAAGGGTTCCGCGAGGGATGGGCGTTCCCCGAGGACTCAAAAGGAGAAATGAGCTCTCCTTGCCTCATGTCCGTTGACACTGCTCTCTACCAGACGCAAAATGGCAACCAAAATGAGGTGGCGGGATGCTCGGAACCGCCGCCGAGGAGAGTACGTGGATCGCTTGAAAGGTACAGTGAAGTGGTTCAATAATGCCAAGGGATACGGGTTCATTGGACGTGAAGGCGGACCTGATGTTTTCGTTCACTACAGCGCAATCAGCAGCGAAGGATACAAGAGCCTGCAGGAAGGCGATGCAGTCGAATTCGAAATCGTGCAGGGTCAAAAGGGACCGCAAGCCGCAAACGTAGTAAAAGACGGGTCATAACTGCCAGCAGTTTCGCACGTCACTTCTCGCGAAATCGCATGCCGTCGCGGCGCCACGACTTCCCTGATGGCGGCTTACGGTCATTGCATGTGTTGTCTGGTAAGAAGATGATCTTCTGAGTCGAGAATTGACCTGCGCCAAACAACTTACCCGGTCCATGGCGAATATAATGTTGATGTTTCGTCCCGTGCTGGACTGAGTTGCCAGTGCTCCCGCGGCATACAAGAAACGCGAGCGCCCGCTCATGAAAGTCTCCCGGATTACAAGTTGCTGTGTTGCAGGAGTGTTGTTCCTCCTGTTCAGCGGGATTCGGACGGCAGATGGACAACTGCGGTTTCGTCATCCTCACAAGCAGGAGATCGAAGTGCGTCTGATCGCGCTCGCGGTCGAGTATCCGCGGTCATCATTTTTCTCTAACGACGAAGTTTTCGTTGCTGAACAGGAACTGGGGAACGAGGAATCGCGGTTCATCAAGCTGGTATACGACTTTCTTCCCTACGAGACACCGCTATCGAATTCCGGGCTGAAATACTCCCTTGTGCACAAAGTAAATGCGATACGCGACACAACTTGCGACGAGAGCCTGTGGCAGATGCGCTCGCTGATGGACCAGAAGCGCCGCACGCAAGAGTCAAATTCGAAATGGAAGTATTCAATTGAAAGCCCGATCGCCGACCTCGACCGCAGACAAGCACGGCTGCGCTGCTATCGCACAACCTCCGACGACTACGAAAAAGCATCGGACGAACCGACGACGGAAACGCCTTACTGAGCAACGTTGGATGTTTGGTTCTGCCGTCATGCGCGCACAGCTTACCTTTTCCGGATGTTAAACTTGGATCAGTCCTCCGCTCCAAAGGCAAATCATGAAATTTGGCGTGATCATCTTCCCTGGGTCAAATTGTGACCACGACGCGTTTTGGACAGTTGAGCAGGTCATGCGTCAGCCGGTGACGTTTCTGTGGCACGAATCGCACGATCTGGGAAACTGCGACGTCATCATTGTTCCGGGTGGTTTTTCCTATGGCGACTACCTGCGTACCGGAGCAATCGCGAAGTTTTCTCCTGTCATGGAATCGGTGCGGAAATTTGCTGAAAGCGGCGGATTGGTTCTCGGAATCTGCAATGGCTTCCAGATTCTTTGCGAAGCGGGCCTGCTGCCTGGGGCGCTGATGCGAAATGCCGGTTTGAAGTATGTGTGCAAGCCAGTTCACGTGCGGGTCGAGAATGCCGACACTGCGTTCACAAGCTCGAATCGCAAGGGCGACGTTCTCTGCATTCCGATTGGGCACATGGAAGGTAATTATGTTTGTGACGATGCCACACTGAACGAACTTCGCCGTGACGACCGAATCGTGTTCCGCTATTCCAATGAGGCGGGAGAGATTACGGCGGCGGCAAACCCGAATGGATCGCTCGACAATATCGCAGGAATCTGCAGTCCCGGCCGGAATGTGATGGGCATGATGCCGCATCCGGAGCGAGCCAGCGAAACCGCGTTAGGCTGCACCGACGGGCTCAGAATTTTCGAGTCGTTAGTAGGGGCTGGCGCGCTAGCCGCGCAGTAACTCGCCTCGTTCAATGCCGTTTGCGAATGATAGCTTTAATCAGCGGCATCTCTGGAATCGAAGCTTGCATCTATCCTGAAAGCTTCGCATTGATGGCTCTATCCAGCCGAACTGCTATATTACTTGTTCCACAAACTCAGGAGACCTGAACCGAAAGCTGATGGCAACTTTCTCGGCGTTTCTCACTCAAGGCAGGTCTGCGCTCGTGAAAAGTCTCCCCGGATTGAAAAAAGTTTCTTTGCTTTTTCTGCTGCTGGCTCTTTCGAGCCTCTCATTCGCCCAATCAAGATTCGTTCCCGGAATCGAGGTCTTCGGCGGTTACTCGCACCTTAGCTTCCCATCAGGCTTTCTCGGTTTCGGCGACCGGACGGAAATGAATGGTTGGCAGGGCGCGGTCACCATTCCACATATTGTGAAGGGACTAGGTATCACTGGAGAGGTGAGCGGCGACTACGCCAAATCCCTCGAACAATTCACCTATGCTGCGGGTCCGCAATACAAATGGGAAGTAGGTCCGTTCGACATCATTGGACATATTTTGTATGGGGCAGCCCAAACTCGCATCCGCAGTGCGGGAAGCACCTTCACGGAAGCATCGGACCGTCATCGCGCGTTGGTGTTCGGGGGTGAAGTGGATTATCCCTTCAGCACCAGATTTTCGGTTCGCATCGTGCAAGCTGACGCGGTAGTCACGAACGCGTTCGGCAACACACAGGACAACATCCGTCTTTCAACCGGCCTGATCTTCAGGTTCGGTAAACATTGAAGCATCTGAATATGCTGAAGATGTTCGAACAACCAGTCGGCAAGCGAGCGGTGGCGACCCGCGTAGCACTCGCGGTCGGGCTTGCGATTTTTGTCGCTGGAGCTCTGACGAGTTGCTCGTCCCCGAAGGTCAGGTTCGGATATGTCGCGACTGGCCAAGGTATCTTCGCTTTCCGCATGGATGCAAAAACGGGTGCGGCAACGCAGATTTTTGGTTCCCCGTTCGTGGCCAAAACCAATCCGCAGTTTGGTTTTGCATCTGCCTCTAGCGTGCTGGTCCATCCTTCGGACCAGTTTCTCTACGTGGCGGACGAAAATATCAACAGCATCTCAGAGTTCAAGATCGATCACACAACCGGTGCGTTGACCGAGGTGCAGCCTCGTACCGCGCTCACCTCGCCCGCCGGCGCAGGACTCGCGCCCGCAGTCATGACCATGGACAGCGCCGGAAAGTTTCTTTTTGTAGGAAACCAGGGCTCAAATGACATCTGGGTGTTTTCGATTGCAGATTCGGGAGCTCTGACGTTGGTTTCGAGCGCGACCGTCGGTGCGAGCCCCACTGGGCTGACTCTTTCCGCCTCGGGAGATTTTTTGTATGTTCCGGTACAGGCTTTTTCCGCGATTGAAGTTTTCAGTGTGAGCGCGGGTTCGTTGACTCAAGTCGCTCCCGTAGTGGTCGCTGGCGGAGTTGGACAGGTGGGAATTGATCCGCAAGGGAGCTTCCTGTATGTTCCGAATCCTTCCAACAACACTGTGACCGTGTTGCGCATTCAACCGGATGGCTCTTTGGCGCTTGGCCCAGGTGCGTTCGCAACAGGAACAACGCCGGTGGCTGCGATCGCCAGTCAGACCGGAGCCTACGTCTACGTCGCGAACTCAGGTTCGACAAACGTCTCACAATTTCAAGTGGATACAACGAATGGCCAGTTGACGACTCTGACCGGTACGACAGCAGGTACTGGGAGCCAACCAGTGGCAATCATCCCAGACCCTCAGGCAAAGTTCACCTTCGTGGTGAATCAGTCGGCGAATTCTGTCTCGGAATTTACCAGTAATTCCAATGGCACGCTTTCGACCAGTGGCAATACCGTGCAACTCAGCGTGGCGCCTCGCTGGTTTTCAATTACAAACTAGATTGCAAATACGATGATCCGTTTCGGCATTGCCGGTTTTGGATTGCACGCGGTGAAGCGATTGATGCCAGGCTTCGCTTTATCCGAAAAGTGCAAAGTAACGGCGCTCTCGCGGCGTGATCTGTCGCAAGCAAAAGAGTCGGCGCGAAAATTCGAAATTCCGCTGGCATTCGATTCGGTTTCGGAGTTGGCTCGATCTCCCGAGGTCGATGCCGTTCTCGTAACCACACCCAATTCACTTCATCTCCCGGACGTGCTGGCCGCGATTGAAGCAGGAAAGCCAGTCCTCTGTGAAAAGCCGCTTGCGATGAGCGCATCGGAAGCCCGACAAATGGTCGAAGCTGCGCGGAACAAGAGGGTGTTGTTCGGAGTCGCGCACGTTTTTCGATTTGATGAGAGCGTAAACAAGTTCCGCGAGCAGGTCGCTTCAGGCGCCATCGGGAAATCGGTTTTTGCACGATCGGAGTTCTCGTTCTTCGCCGATCCGACGCATCCGCGAAAGTGGCTTTACGACGCGAGCGTCGCCGGAGCCGGGCCGCTCTTCGATATTGGCGTGCACTGTATCGATACACTGCGGTTCATCCTGCAAGACGAAGTCGTTCGGGTGAGCGCCATGGCAAGTTCTGACGAACGTTCTGGAACCGTCGAATCGGCGGCGACAATGATTCTAGAATTTTCGCGTGGAACGATTGCCTCTGTTCCAGTTTCATATCGAGCTGAGTATCGGACGCCGCTGGAGATCGTAGGCGATGAGGGTGTGCTGTTCGCCGACGACGCACTGAACGTTGAACATCCCATCGAAATTCAATTGCGACGCGGCAAAGAGGTCATGCAGCGAAGTACCGCTTCTAATCATCTTGCGTACGCCCTGCAAGTCGATGCATTCGCGGACTGGATCGAAGGCAAGTCACAATTTCCTGCTCCGGGCGAGCAAGGCTGGCAAAACCAGGAAATTCTGGATGCCGCGTTGCGGAGTATTCGAAGCGGGAAAGCTGAGGCGGTCCCGCGGGTCGTGTGAAGTTCGAAGAGCCAAGTACCACACTGGAAAAGCAGATCCCTCTCCGCTGAAGCGGTTCGGAATGACATCAAGATTTCAACTATTTGCGCACCGGAGTTGCAGGCGCAGAGCTTGAGCCTTGCGCAGATGGATCTGGCGCGAGGGTCGTTTGCGAGTTGGCGGTCGGTGTTGAAACGATCGAGTCGTCCGATTGAGTTGACGGCTGGGAATTCGCGCTTGCGACGGTGGCCGGTTGAGCAGCGGGAGGGATTCCACGGGCTCCGATGATCAGCCAATGCCAGTCTTTTGCCTGCGACAAACCTTCACTGAACTCACTGTTGATGTCGGCACGAAAGACGCTTGACGAATCCGCGCTGGCGTTTCCTTTCAAATGATAGAGCACGGTTGGATCAGCCCGTTTCTCGGATGATGTATCGGAAACCGCTTGCATCGTGGCAAACCGATAAGCAGGCGGAGCGACTTGCACCTGCGGCACAGTGATTCCGACAACAATTTCTTTCAAATCCCAGTGCGTGCCGTTATGTACGGAAACTTCGAGTGCTCCGTCGTGAATCGTCGCGGGTCCTTCAATTTTCAGCAGCTCGCTCTGCGGCAGATCGGTGGCAACAAAGGTAGAGGCCATGCGGTTTGCGAGCCGGCCGTCGAATGACAGACTGCAGGCCCCGTCCGGGGAGATCGCGTTGAAAACTCCTTTAGAACTGACAGAAAAAATTGGCTGGCCATCGAGTCGCTCGCTTTCGGCCTTGTCCATGAAGCGCCCAATGTTGTCGTTGTCAATGACACCGAAATCCTCTGACGATCGTGATTTTCTGAACTGGCGCGCCAGGTCACCGAGAGGCACGTCGTCCTGAGCATGAACAAGGGACGGCGCGCAGAAAGCGACGAGCAAAGCGATGATGTGAAAAAAGCGAAACATGCCGGCTCCCATTTTCGAGCTGCACGGATGCATTCACACGCGCGGTCCGATCAGAAGAAAGTGGATGATTTAATTCTAGCGAGAGGAATACAGCAGTAACGCAGAGTCGAGACACCAAAGTAATACGACTTTAGGCGGGCGGAGCGAGGCGCGCCTAGACGAAGAGAGGCACGCCCCGCGCTGTTACAACAGGCCAGAGGTTCGAAGCCGGGCCACCGGATCACTTACCGGTAGAGGCTCACGCTTAAAGAACCAGCGCGCCACCGCGAATCCAACTGCCGCGTAGCAGACGTAAACAAGCTTCATTGACCACCCCCGAAACCAAGCCATCACTCGCCTGCCACAGCGGGAAATTCTGTACTCAACTTATCGGCGGGCATGCGGAAGGTCAATGACCCAAAAGTGGGGTTACCGTGAACAGAAGTAATGGGAAATGGTCACGAGCGGAACGCGTTAGCGAGTTACTGCGTTGGCGAAAGCCTTACGGGCGAGGACATCTGCGTTAAGAACGTTTGCATTCGGGCGAAAAACCAAAACCAAGAGCTTTTAACCGCAGAGAACGCCGGGAAAAACCGGAAGGACGCGGAGAAGACCTGCTGGTTTGCTAGACTGACGTTTCTCTACTCAGACGATGGCTGCGAGCGCGATTTCCCTTCCCCGGCTGGCCAGGCGCAACCCTCTGGCGGCGATTGGGTGCATATTTGTGGCCGCGTTTGTCGTGTTTGCGATTTTTGCGCCGTGGATAGCTCCGCAGGATCCGGCACAAATCAGTCTTGCGACCCGGCTCGCGCCGCCATCTTTGCGCGAAATCTGCGGCTCGGATGAACTGGGCCGCGACATTCTCTCCCGGCTCGTTTATGGCGCGCGCATTTCCATGCTGGTCGGCAGTTGCGTGGTTGCGGCGTCTCTGGGAATAGGGCTCATCGTCGGTTCGATCGCCGGATACTACGGCGGGCGGATCGATCGGTTCGTGAATGTCGTTCTGATGAACGCGTTCCTCTCTTTTCCGGGAATTTTGATCGCCATTGCATTTGTGGCGTTCCGAGGGCCGGGAATTTTCAATCTGGTGCTGGCACTTTCTCTTGGTGGATGGGTCGGCTACGCTCGGCTTGTACGGGCGCAGGTTCTCGCTGCGAGAGAAAAGGAATACGTGGAGGCGGCGAGAGCTCTTGGCGCGACCGATTTGCGAATCATTGGGCGGCACATTCTGCCGAATATCATTCAGCCCGTTATCGTGCAGGCCGCGATCGGGATGGCAGGCGCGATTCTGGCCGAAGCCACCATGAGCTTCCTCGGCTTGGGCGTGCCTCCACCAACGGCTTCATGGGGCAGCATGCTAAACGACGGCCGTGCGCACCTGTTCGACGCGCCGCATCTCGTGATCTTCCCTGCCCTGGCCGTAATGCTGGCTGTGTTGTCCTTCAACTTCATTGGCGACGCGCTACGTGACTTGCTTGATCCGCGATCGAGAATTGAGGCGGGGCTGTAGGATTCCACTTTTAAAAAGCCTGCCTTAGATGTCAAATATTGGCGTGAGCCCAGAGACTTATCCTGACGCAGTTGATCCAGCTCTCGTGGGCACTTATTCACCACTCGCAAAGGCCGGGGGCGGCTACGTGTGGGATGAAGTTCTGGAGTACCGTGTCTGGTGCCACCCGGAACGTGGCGCTCCCGACGTAGCGGATGGCAGTGATTACTATCACGCTTTCCCGACTTACACAGAGGCCTTAGAATTCTCGCACAGCAACCAAGGCACGGAAGCACCCTTGGCTCTGATTCGACAGCTTGAATATATCGAGGAACCAAATCCAGGCGAGTACCGCCACGTTAACGAAGTACGGATAGCAGAATGGCCGGTGGAATTCCTTCGGCGCCCTCGACGTATGCCGAATACGATTCCCGATTTTTTCTCGCCGACTGCGCCTGCCAACCGGCTTGATATTCTTCGTGGGCTAGCACGGTCGAAATGAATAGTGTCAGGTTAAGCAAATTGTTGAGGGGTGGTGAGGTGTTGCCCTACTCCGCCATCAAATCCTCAAAATCCATCTCCAACTCTTCCCTGACCTCTTGCTTCAGCAATCCTGGTCTCGATCGCGATACTCACAGACGCTTTTCTGTGAAACTCTGTGCCCTTTGTGGTCATGTTTAAAAAAAGCTCACCACAGAGGACACAGAGTTTCACAGAGGAACCCCACAGAGAAAATCGTTTGCCAGGCGGGCTACTAAGCTTTGGTTTGCGATAACGTCTTTTCCAGCGCCGCATACACCGCAGGATTGGTGCACACTTCAT
Organism: Terriglobales bacterium; assembly: GCA_036770325.1. Lineage (GTDB taxonomy): Bacteria > Acidobacteriota > Terriglobia > Terriglobales > Acidobacteriaceae > Gp1-AA145. The sequence goes on along the minus strand of DAIPJJ010000074.1, from coordinate 4,294 downwards.
AGATCGGAGTATCCGTCCAGCGCACCAGGGCGAATTCAGCAGGCTTCACAATTGGGCTTTGGCTTACTCGAACCAGCAAGCGGCGGAAGATATCTGCACCCACTGGAACAAGCGCGCTCCAGTAACGAACCTCCTCGCTTCCCCACAGACGGGGGAAGTCCAGCTTGCACTCCTCGAGCGATATTTCCTCGCGCAATCGATTGAATGCTGCTTCGCTGATGCGGATTCCGCCCACGTTGTATCTCATCAACTCTGCTTCGGAGCCTTCGCTCGCCCGAAATTCATAGACGTTGAAAGGGACGGAAACTCCCTGCATCGCTTTACGGATGCGCTTGTCACATGACGAGAGGCGGTCGCTCTCGTTCAGGGCATCGGAAATCATGATTTTATGATCACCATCGAGCAAATACATTGGCGATGAATCCTGGAAAGAAATGCCAATTCCCAGTTCGAGCGACGGCAGGCCAGCGCGTTGCAGCAGGTGATTGTATCCGCCTACGATTTCGGTCATTTCCCGAGCGAGAACGCAGGTGCGGGCAACGGAGAATGCAGGATCGCCCTGGTGCTCCAACATCGCGAGAATGATCGCGTCACCTTCGACGAAGACCTTGGTGGCGCCGTATTTTGGAATGAGCTTGTTCACCGGATCATAAAAGTTCAGGCTGAAGTACGAAGCCGGATTCATTTCCCGTTGAAGAAGTGAGCGCGTCAGTCGCGAAGAGTCGCGGACATCAGCCTTTAGAATGACGTGCCGCAGCACCGGCTTTTCGCCCGAGTTCTTGCTTTCCTCTGTCAGCAGAAACTCATAGAGGGTACCGTTGAGTGCGGAGAGATCGCGTAACTTCTCGTTGCCGATCAGATTGACTTTCTCGATCGCGAGATTCAGCACCTCTAAGCGCCGCCGGTCCCGGTGCAGCAGCATGAAATCGCGCAGCAAACGAGCGGCAATTTTCACCCGCTGCTGGCCGGTGCACTGCGAAACCCGATCCACAGCGGTATTTAAGTTTCGCCGCGAAAGCTTACCGTGCTCTTCGATCAGCTTTTCGACGCGGTCACGCTCTTTGCGAAAGACCAACGCATACTTCAGTTGCTGGGGGTCGACCAGGTTCGCAAATTCTGGAATCAGCGGAATGACTTCGTAAGCCGCAATCGCCAGATCGAGCAGCTTTTCGCGCTCGAGTAGTTCAACCCAGAGCTCCACGCGTTCCTGATATTGGCGCTCGGAGGGTTCGCCGGTCCCGACCAGCTCAGAAGCATTTTCGGGCGCATTGAGCCAGGAATCGAACTGCGATTCATCGGCAGAGCTCGCTTCGGGCACCACTCCTCTCAAGAACTCGCAGGAGAGCGCGTGCATATTTCCAAATGAGTCTGGATCGTTTTCGAATCCACCGATCAGCACGTAATGCTCCGCTGTCAGGTACGAATCCCGGCTTTCCTCGAGAAAAATGAATTGATGAAGCAATACTTGATAATCCAAGCTAGTCTGCTCACCAAAAAGTGAGCGCCGCATAGTGGAGAGGGTCTCGCGTTCGATATCGCGAAGCAGCCGAAACAACTCCTGCCCAACCCGCCGAATAATTCGCTTCTTGGCGATCTGGAAATTGGCAACTGTTTCCCGGTACTCCATCGCCTTTTGCTGGCGCACCCCTTCGTAGCTTTTGAGGGTTTCCCGGCAGCGCTCGAGTGCTTTGAGATATTGCGAATTCAACTCGACCCGCAGAAATTTGATGATCGAGGTTCGTGCAAGGAAATCAACTGCCGGATTGTTTTCCGCCTTCGCCCGGTTCAGTGCGGCTTTGTGCAGTTCCAGGAGAAGAGGCTTCAGGTCGGGAATCTTTTTTGTGGAAGCGGGCACGAACTTCGAAAACATGCCCTTTGAGGAAGGTTCGGCCGATGTTAATCCCTCGATATTGCCGTATTTGGCAACGAGCTTGGCTATATGTGTTCCCGCAACTTTGGCGAACTCAGGGCTCAGCCGGACATCGTGTCGCACGTTGTCAATGCCTAACTGCAAAGACCCGAAAGAAAAGGCGGGAGTATAGCTGGTCAGTTTCGGAGGCGGAGCCTCGACGGCTGACCCAAGCTTGAAGATCGGAATGCGAGGCATATTCCAGGGTTGGCGCAGGCCAGCGCGCGCTCCTCTCCAGCGGAGTGAGCAAAACACTGACCCGATTGCAGCGTACTACGTTATGTCCGGTTGGCCGATGTTACTCCGGTTATTGGACGACAGGACGCTGTACGAGTGGACATACACCATCGGAGCAGGCCCATCTGTCTCGCCGCCCCTATTGCTTCGTATCGAGCGGATGCTGCGCCTTTTCGTAGAACTCCTTTTGCAAGCGCAAGCTTTCCTGATCGGCCTTTACAGCACGGATTGCTTCGACGACCGCGTTGATCCACCAATTCATCTGGAAATTGCCGAGCTCAGGTGTCGCCAATGAGCCACTACCGGAATAATGGTTTGGAAACCGCGCATACCACCAGATCCCGGTGTATAGAGTGTCGGGCAGATTGAGGCGGTGCTCGTCTGCCCCAGACTCGCTGGATGCGCGATCCTGGTGCACCAGGTCAGGGCGAGCAACCATCATCTTCGAGGTTTCGCTCTCGCCGGCATGCATGTCGAGCTTGTCCTTCTTTGCAGGACCGCCGGTCTCCGGGGTGCGTTCATCAAAAATGTAAACCACATAGTCGTGTGGTTTGGCCAACTGACTTTGCGCGAAAAACGGCAGTAGGTGTTCGTTCCCGCCATGGCCGTTTACCACGATGATCTTCTTGCAGCCGTTCCGCGCCATTTCATCGGTTGTTTCCTGCAACAGATCCATCTGGATTTGAGCGCTATAAGCAATGGTTCCAGGTTGATGACGTGCTTCGAAGATCTGGCCGAAATAGTACTCCGGAAAGACCACGGCGTAGTCCTTCTCGGCAGCATGAAGTGCCGCGTAGCGAGAAGCGATTAGATCAGAACCGATGGGCATATGCGGGCCGTGTTTCTCAAGTATGCCGAACGGCAGCAGGCAGGTACCTTGGGCACGCTCGATGGCCTTTATGAAATCCGGGCCGGTCAGCTCTTCCCAATGGACTGAGAGCTTCTCCTGGGCCGCAACTGTTAAGGAAGTAAACACCGACAAAACGAAAAGTAAGAATGAACGAGGCATAGATTCTCCTGAGCGAGATTCTCCTGAGCGCCGAGATTTTAACAGTTCTGCGTCACGCGAGGCCCGACCGGACTGCTTCTGAGAGCAACGGTTACCACGGTCACAATCAATTTCGGATAAACCAATTTAGGATTTACTCACGCGACGTCCGGCAAAAGAGGGACCATGAAAAAGCTGAAGTTTATCGTGTCATTGACTACTCGCGACAACGACTACCAAATCGAGCAGGCAGAGTCTGCCGTAGAGATGGCCAAGCGGTTGGGGATCGAAATCGAGCTTATATATGCCGACAACGACGCGATTCTGCAGAGCCAGCAACTCCTGAACATCATCCAATCGACCAAAGAAGCGCATCCGGATGCCATCATTTTTGAGCCCGTGGGTGGGACAGCACTTCCACAAGTGGCGCGCGCCGCCGCGGCTGCGGGTATCGGTTGGGTGGTTCTAAATCGCGAGGTCGAATACATCTCTGAGCTGCGGAACACTTACAAAGTCCCTATTTTTTCCATTAGCTCTGACCACGAACAAATCGGACGCATACAGGGCGAGCAGATCAAAGCGCTACTACCGGCAGGCGGCTCGATCCTCCTGATACAAGGGCCCGCGGAGAGCCTGGCTGCTAGGCAGCGCACCGCGGGGATGACCGAAACAAAACCGGCTGACGTCCAGGTAAAGTTCATGAAGGCAAACTGGACGGAAGCGGGATCGTACAAGGCAATAAGTTCATGGCTAAAGCTACCGACGTCGCAACAGTCCGGCATTGATCTGATTGCTGCGCATGACGATTCCATGGCTATCGGCGCACGAAAGGCCGTTCAGGAGTTAAGTGACTCGAATTTGCGCGCAGCCTGGATGAAAGTGCCCCTACTCGGCATCGACGGTGTTCGCAAGACGGGACAGGCATGGGTCCAGCAAGGACTGCTAAAAGCAACCATTGCTGTCCCAGCGAATACGGGGAAAGCAATCGAGATGGTCGCGCAGGCGTTCCAAACCGGCACACTGCCGCCGGCAAAAACGCTCACCGTCGCGAAGTCATTTCCTTCAATTGAAGAGTTGGCGAAGAAACCAGTCCAAAAATCGCAGGCAGCGAAGGGGTAAACAGCGGTGGCTAGTGGCTAGTGGCTAGTGGCTAGTGGCTA
>DAIPJJ010000073.1:0-19220 GCA_036770325.1 Terriglobales bacterium | reverse complement strand
GCAGTTTCCGAGTAGTAACGCAAAGCGTTTGCCTCGCTAATCGCCAGCTCGCCTTCGTTCCCCTGAGGACGCAGGCGCAGATCGATACGAAACACCGCACCTTCGTTGGTGGGGCGACACAGGATCTCTGTTACCTGCTGCGCTAGCCGGACAAAGTATTCCCGATTGGATAACGCGGACGAAGGCGGTTCCTGCCCATCGCCATAGATATAGAGAAGGTCGATATCGGAGCTGTAGTTCAGTTCGTTGCCGCCGAGCTTTCCAAGCGAGAGCACAGCAAATGGCGTGTTTAGCGCCCGGCCGTCGGCATCCACGTGTTGAGGCAGACCGAAGCGGCGCTCCATCGCGCTCTGGGCTTCGCGCAAAGCGTCCTGTATAAGGACGTCGCTTAATGCGGAGATTTCGGCCGTGGTCTCGGCCAGAGGCGCGAGCCGCAGCACATCGCGAAGCATGATTCGGAGGTATTCCCGTCGTTTAAAGCGCGCCAGCAACAGAGAAACATCATTCTCAAAGGAGCGCGAGCGGAAGCGCGCCAATGCTTCAGAAAATTCCTCATGTGAAAAACTGCGATCGAGCTTTTTCTCCCGCAAGAAGGACTGAAGCAGTTCAGCGTTCTTGACCAACGTCTCACCGAGATAGCGGCTGTGTCCAAAAACCGCAATGGCATAGTGGGCGAGGAATGCATGATTTTGGATCAAGCGGACGGTTTCGGGAGAACCGTCACAAACTAACCTCTCGAACAGCAGAAGGGAGGAATCGGGGTCGGGAGAATCCGCGAGCAACCCAGGCAAGGCAGTTGCGAGCGAAGCGGACAATTTGCCCGAGAGATGCTCAAGGTGTCCGCGTGCGATCGCAACATTTTCAAATGGAATAGTCTCAAGCCGGCTTATTTCGATATTCCCGGTCTGTTCGCGCGATGACATGTACCTGATTGCGGTTTAGGAAGAGGCACGCTGGGCTGGGCAGATCAGCATAGCATTCGCGGCACCTGTAGGAAATGCATGGCTAATGCTTGTCGCCCTGTTCGACAAAATATTTACCAGTGTCTCCGCTGGAGAAGTACCGTGAAGTGATCGTCTTCTTGCGGGTGAAAAATTCGACGGCATCCCAGCCGTGCACGTGCACATCGCCGAAAAAAGAATCCTTCCAGCCGGAAAATGGGAAGTAAGCAGGCGAGGCCGCGACTCCGATATTCACGCCAACCATGCCAACTTCAACTCGCCGCGCGTACTCACGAACGGCGGCTCCGTTCTCGGTGAAGATCGATGTCCCGTTTCCGCGCGGGTCGCTGTTCACAAGCGCAATTGCTTCGTCGAGCGATTCAACGTGCATTACAGCCAGCACGGGACCGAAAATTTCTTCGCGGGCTACGCGCATCTCGGGGGACACATTGTTCAGGATCGTTGGCCCGACGAAATTGCCACCAGAGGGAACATTCTTCGGGCACCGGCCGTCGACGAGAAGTTCAGCACCTTCCTTAATGCCGTTGTCGATAGAATCGTGAATACGCTCACACGCAACACTCGAAATTACCGGGCCCAAGGCGGCTTTCGGTTCAGTTCCGTCGCCGGCAATCAGCTTTTCGGCCTCCTCCTTTAACTTCGTCATAATTTTTTTGCGCGCTTCGCCAACCGTGAGAAGGACAGAACCTGCCATGCAACGCTGGCCGGCGTTCCCGAACGCACTGCCCAGAACATTTGAGACAGTTTTGTCCACCACCGCATCGGGCATCACCACCATATAGTTCTTTGCTCCGCCGAGAGCCTGCACGCGTTTGCCGTTCTCAGCCGCGCGGCGGTAGATGTACTTCGCTGTGTTCACCGATCCCACAAATGAAACAGCGGAGATGCCAGGATTGTCGAGGATCGCGTTCACTGCATCATGCGCGCCATGCACCATGTTCACCACGCCCGGGGGGAGTCCGATGTCGGCCAGAATGTGGCAGATCAGTTCGGAGGTGAGAGGTACCTGCTCGGATGGCTTCAGGATAAAGGTGTTTCCGCAAACAATCGCAAATGGCAGGAACCACATCGGCACCATGGCAGGAAAGTTGAACGGAGTGATAGCCGCGCATACTCCGACCGGCTGGCGAATAGTCTCGGAGTTGATGCCGCGCGCGACTCCTTCGAGAACACGGCCTTGCATTGTCATCGGGGTAGAGCATGCGACCTCGAGGACCTCGACAGAACGAGTGACTTCCGCACGCGCGTCAGAAAGAATTTTCCCGCCTTCGCGGGTGATGGATGCGGCAAGCTCGTCGATACGCTTGAGTAGCTGTTCTCGCAAGGCAAAGATGAATTGCGTGCGGTCGCCAATCGCACGTGAGCGCCAATCGGGGAAAGCGGCATGGGCGGCGGCAACTGCGGCCTCCACGTCATCTGGTCCGGAGAGCGGCGCGTGGGCCAGCACTTCTCCGGTAGCAGGATTTGTGACCTCGACGTCTGCCGAACTCTTGGCCGGAACCCAGCGCCCGCCGATGTAGTTCTGAAGAACGCGGGGGGTACTGGTACTTTCCGATTTTTTGACCGCCTTATCTTCCGTCAAAGTAGTGGGAGCCATTGCGTACCTCTTTCCGTCTGGTGTGCGGTCTTCGACGACCTTCAAATTGTATTACGCACAGCGTAGAGGCGCGTGATCATTCGGTGTTGTTGAGCTGGCAAGATCCAAGGCATTCCCGCGAGAGGAAGACTCCGTTAGACTAGTTCCGCGCATGCCCAGCGCCTTCGAGGGACTATGCCCGAAACACTTACCTCATCCCAGGTAAAGGAACTCACCACACACTACACGTATGGAACATGGCGGCGGCAAAAAGGGTGGGCACCACTGCATGTTGTGGATGCCGAAGATTGCCACTTCATCGACGGCGATGGAAAGAAATATCTGGATTTCTCCGCGCAACTGATGTGCGTGACGCTCGGGCACAAGAACCGCGCCGTAGTCGAAGCCATTAAGGACCAAGCGGAAAAGTTGGCCTACGTTGGTCCAGGTTGGGCCACCGAAGTCCGTGCGGAGCTAAGCAAGAATTTGCTCGAAGTGCTGCCGCAGGGATTGGAAAAATTCTTCTTTACCACTTCGGGTACAGAGGCAAATGAGGCGGCCTTCAAGATCGCACGCATGGTGACGGGAAAGACCAAGATCATTTCGCGCTACCGTTCGTATCATGGCTCCACAATGGGATCGATCGCTGCAACGGGCGATCCGCGGCGATGGGCGATGGAGCCAGCCGGCAAAATTCCCGGCGTGATTTTCGCGCCCGAAGTGAACTGCTACAAGTGCCCCATTCTTCACACCTATCCCGGCTGTGGAATCGCCTGCGTCGAGTACGTCGAGCACATGATTCATAACGAGAGCGACGTCGCAGCCGTGATCGTCGAGCCAGTCGTCGGTACAAATGGAGTGCTCGTTCCTCCGAAAGAGTATCTGCCCCGGTTACGTCAAATCTGTGATGCCAACGGGGTGCTTCTGATTGCGGATGAAGTCATGACCGGCTGGTGCCGAACGGGAAAATGGTTCGCAGTCGACAACTGGGGAGTCAAGCCCGACATTTTGACCACGGCGAAGGGCATCACCAATGCCGCAATTCCGCTGGGGCTGTGCGCGACCACCGCGAAGATCGCATCGTATTTTGACGAACATTTCTTTTCGCACGGTCACACGTATGAGGCACATCCGTTGACGCTTGCGCCGGCGATTGCATCCATCAATGAAATGAAGCGGCTGAATCTGAATGAGCGCGCGACACAAATGGGAGCTTATTTGGGCAACAAGCTCGAATCGCTGAAGCCCAAGCATCCATCGATCGGCGACGTGCGAGGAATCGGGATGTTCTGGGCAGTCGAACTAGTGAAGAATCAGACGACGAAGGCTCCGTTCAATACTGGCGAGGACAAAATCTCGGGGCGTCCGATGCTGGTGGATAAAGTGGCGGCCCGCGCAATGAGCAACGGAGTTTATATTCAGGGGTGGATGAGTCATTTCGTGATTGCGCCTCCGCTGATCATTTCACAGCAAGAAATCGATCTCGGAGTTGCCGCGCTCGACGAGGCGCTGGCCCTTGCTGATGCGGAAGTCGAAATAGCGGCGACATCGGGTACGGCGGCGAACCGATAGTTAGGATGGTCGCATCGGATCGCCTTGACGCAGTTCCGGCGTGCCTGCTAACGTCGGTTTCAGTCGTGAGTCTCCTGGGGTATCCCGTCTGAGCCGGTCTAAGAGAACTCAAAATCCTGCGACGTTTCATCCGTTCGGAGATGTAAACCGGCGAGATTTTTTGCTTCAATCTTGCCGAGGTGCTGGAACCTTTCTGGCGGCGCCGATATTCGGCAAACTGGCCTTCGCAGATCCGACAACGCCGATCTCGGTCGCCCCAGGGCCGCAATTCCATCTCAATCCACGGTATAGATCACAACTTCCTCTCGATGTGGTTTTTCTAAAGGTCGAGCCCGGCTCCGACGAGTTCGTAAGTGAAAAGTATGCGGAACAAATTGGCATGGTTCTGCAGTCGTGGAGCTCAGCTTTGCGAGAACCAGTACGGGCAGTTGAGACGATTGGCAAGTTCCTGGCCAACGACTTTTCTGGAGTATCGCCGTTGCCCGCAGAATCGCGACAGATTCGTACCGGGCTAATCGCAGTATGGAAGAGTTCTTTCCCGACTGCCACGCAGGCAAGAGATATATTCCTTCGCGAACTAGAGTCGTCGCTGAATAATTTTTCTGAAATCCACACAGCTGAATTTCAGATCACCGGAATCCATGTGAGCTTGCCAAAGCTACAAACGCGAATTCGCTACGACATCGTCGGTTCCGGAAACAATTTCTACCGCGAGCAACGAACCGGATATTGGGAGCTCGAGTGGTCATTGGCAGAGTCGAAGCAATTTTTGGTCAAAAGCTGGAGGGCGATGGAGGAAACCCGGAGCAGAAGTAGAGTGCCGGTTTTCGAAGATGTTGCTCCTGTCATTTTCGGCGACACAGCTTCGTTTCGCGAGCAACTGCTTCACGGCTCCGACTACTGGCGCACAATTCTCGATGGCGCTTCCGGGATTGATGTCTATGGGCACAACGGTATTTCTGTAGGCGATATCGACAATGACGGGTTCGATGATCTTTACATCTGCCAACCCGCAGGGTTGCCAAACAGGCTGTACCGCAATCGCGGAAACGGAACGTTTGAAGACATTACTGAAGGTTCGGGTGTGGGGCTGCTCGAGAATACTTCATGCGCGCTTTTTGCAGATATTGACAACAACGGCAGGCAGGACCTGATTGTCGTCCGCACCGGCGGGCCCGTGCTGTTTCGTAACCAGGGCAACGGAAAATTTCGTCAGCAGCCGGATGCATTCAAGTTCGCCAGCCCGCCGCAAGGCACTTTTACCGGCGCGGCGATCGCAGACTACGACCGCGATGGCTGGCTCGACATTTATTTCTGCCTTTACACCTTTTATCAAGGCACCGACCAGTACCGATATCCTTTGCCCTACTTCGACGCGAACAACGGCCCGCCGAACTTCATGATGCGCAACAATCGCGACGGCACGTTTAGCGACGTTACCGCGCAGACTGGGCTCAACCAGAACAACACTCGCTACAGCTTCTGTTGCGCTTGGAGTGATTACAACGGCGATGGTTGGCCCGACCTTTGCGTGGTAAATGATTTCGGCCGCAAGAACCTTTATCGAAACAATGGCGATGGAACATTCACAGATGTTGCTCGCGATGCCGGTGCTGAAGACGTTGGCGCAGGCATGAGCGTCTGCTGGTTCGACTACAACAATGATGGCATTGAAGACCTTTACGTGGCCAACATGTGGACGGCGGCCGGCGAGCGTATTTCGACACAGGACAATTTCAAGAACAATTCGCCCGCCGATATTCGCGCACTGTACCAAAAGCACGCAATGGGCAATTCCCTGCTGAGGAACGACGGCGGTAAATTTCAGGATGTGACTAATTCGGGAGGAACCGGAATGGGCCGCTGGGCGTGGTCGAGCGATGCATGGGACTTCGATCACGACGGCTTCCCAGATCTTTATGTCGCAAATGGAATGGTTTCTGGCCCTTCTAAAGATGATCTGAACAGCTTTTTTTGGCGGCAAACGGTCGCGAATTCTTCCGATGAGCCGAAGCCGTTGCACGATTACGAGCAAGGGTGGAATGCCATCAACGAACTTATACGTGCCGACGGGACGTGGAGCGGCTATGAGCGCAACGTTTTTTATGCGAACAACGGCGACGGGAGTTTTTCAGACGTCTCTGGAGCAGTTGGACTGGATTTTGTCGAAGACGGCAGATCGTTTGCCTTAGCCGATTTCGACCGCGATGGCCGTCAGGAGGTCTTCCTTAAAAATCGGAATGCACCGCAATTGAGGGTTGTGAAAAATGTTATGCCAGACTTGCCATCGTCAATTTCTTTTCGACTAACGGGCACCAAGAGCAACCGCGACGCGATTGGCGCGGTAGTCACATTAACTGCGGGAGATCGCAAACAAATGCGATCCCTTCAGGCAGGGTCCGGATTTTTAAGCCAACACAGCAAAGAAATATTTTTTGGCCTGGGAAGCGGTACGGGACCGATCAAGGCAAGAATTCGCTGGCCAAGCGGATTGGTGCAGGAACTACATGACCTGCCCACAGGACACACGATTTGGGTCGAAGAAGGATCGGAAGCTGTTCGGAGTGATCCGTTCAAGTCGCGCACGGCAGTAAGTGCCTCCCTGTCGCCCGCATCCAGGAAAAGCCGCGCGGCTAAACGGAACCCGACACAGGAATCGGAATCATTTCCCGAGACCGTCGAGACATGGCTCTTGTCACCCGTTTCGGCACCAGAGTTTTCGCTTCCTGATCTCGCAGGTAAGCCTCGCAAGCTTTCCGAACTTCGCGGCAAAACAGTGCTGCTGTGTTTTTGGAATGCTGCCTCGCCTGCCTGCCGCGAAATGCTGAAAAAAATCGAGAACGCTCATCATGAATGGGCCGCACGTGGACTGGAAACAATTGCAGTCAACGTCGACGAGCCGGGCGCAACTACGGAGGTTCAGCAAACGGCGCGGGAGTTGCGCATTTCGTTTCCTGTGGTTTGCGCCTCCGATGATGTCGCTGCTATCTACAACATCCTTTACCGCTATTTGTACGACCGTCATCGAGACATGCCCCTGCCAGCGTCGTTTTTGATCGACCCTGAAGGAAACATCGTTAAGGTATATCAGGGAGATGTAGATCCGGCACAGATCGGTAGAGACTCTTCAAACATTCCCAAGAGTGACAAGGAAAGATTGTCCAGAGCTCTGCCGTTCTCAGGCGTCACCGATGCCACTGAGTTTTCGCGCAACTACCTTTCCTACGGTTCGATCTACTTTCAGCGCGGGTACTACGATCAAGCCGCCACATCGTTTGAGCGTGCTCTTCACGATGATTCCGCAAACGCCGAGGCGCTCTATGGCCTGGGAAGCATTTACCTGCAGCAGAACAAAAACACTCAGGCGCGGGAAGCCTTCGAGCGCGTAACACAACTGCCCGCCAATTATCCGGATACATTGCCAAACGCCTGGAATAACCTGGGCCTGCTCACAGCCCGCGATGGTCAAATTGGCAAAGCAATTCCCTACTTTCAGGAGGCGCTCAAATTGAATCCCAACCACCTGGTTGCTCTTGAGAACCTCGGCAGCGCCTACCGGCAAGCAAGGCAATGGGAGGATGCGCGGCGGACGCTTGAGCATGCGGTCGAGGTTGGTCCGGAAGATCCTGAGGCGAATTACAGCCTGGGAATGGTATTCGCGCAGCTCAACGACGATCAACGTGCATATGACTATTTGCAGCGCGCGTTGAAATTTCGGCCCGACTATCCCGAAGCGTTGAATAATTTAGGCGTGCTTTACATGCGAAGCGGGCGCCGAGAGGACGCTACAACAAATTTTGAGCGGTGCATTCAAGTGGCGCCAGCCTTCGATCAGTCATACCTGAACCTGGCCCGCGTATATGTGATTGAAGGCTCGCCCGACAAAGCACGGGGCGTTCTGCTCGATTTATTGAAGCTGCATCCAGATCATCCCGTAGCGAAGAACATGCTGCAACAGCTTGACACTCGCTAGCTGAAGCTACGGCTTTGGCGTCGGCGCACTCAACAAATCGACAAACATGTCGTAGAACTTTCTGGGGTCGAGCTCGTCCTGGATTTCAACCGGCGGCATTTGAATCTTCGGCTTGTCGCGATCTGACCAGGTAAGGATATTTCCGTAGTTCGCGCCACGATCGAGGTCCACGTCCATATATCGCGTTTCTTTTTTCGTGATGATGCTGGGATCAAGCCATGCAGCGGCGGCCAGTTCATCCCACAAGTAGTTGTATGCTCCGCCGCGCAATTGTGCGTATGTGCCAACGTATCTGGCCGCCGGTGCGTTGCTTTTCTTTATGCGGTCGAGCAGTTCCTTGGTGAGCTGGGTCTTGACCGAAATATCGACGGGAGTGCAGACAATTTTCTTCCAGGGCGCACGCAGGGTGATGTGGGCGGCCTCAGGGTCAAACCACAAGTTGAATTCGTGCCGTGGTAAATTCACAAATTCCGGATCGTCAATCTGGGGGCTGAGGCTCGCGCCCATGAAGATTAATTCTTTGGCCAGGCTTACGAATTCCGGATCGATGGAAATCGCGAGCGCCAGATTCGTCATAGGCCCGCCGGCGTAGATCGTGACCTCGTGCGGATACTTGTGTACCGTGCGAATCAGGAAATGCGCTGCGTCTTCAGCGGCAGGCTTGGTCGTTGGTTTTCCTTCGGGCATTTCGCCGAGCTGACCGGGTGGATGATACCGGCTCGGTGTCCACGCGCCCAGCCAATCGATTAAACCGAATCGTTGTTCCCAGAGTTCGGTGGCTTCCTTGCGTCGCACCAGCGGATATTCGGCCCCGGCAAATACTGGGATGTCCGTGCGGCCGATCACCTCGAGCATGCGCAAGGTGTGCGCGACTTCCTCGTGCAGCCACGAATCGCCGGTGACCACGGTTATGCCGAGAACCTCCGTGTGCGGTGATTGGATCAGCACCAGCATCGATTGCTGGTCGGTCCCGGCTGGACCAGCGGCATCCTGATCGATGATGACCTTGCGTCTTTCCTGCGACCACGACGCCATGGACGCCGCCACAAGCAAAGCAAGAATCAGCCAGAGTCGATTGTGCTTCATTGCGCCCCTCAGAATTGTTCCTTGAGCTCTGCCAGCCATCAATAAAAAGAAAGCCGAGGAAGGACTCGGCTTTCTCAACGCCAGATGTTGTTGATCGGAACTCAGTTTCGTTTAGAAAGTCAGCCTCAGTGCAAATTGTACGAGTCGCGGATTGTTCACGGTCTGATTTATTACACCAAAGCTTGATGGCGTGTTGATGTCCTGCTCGCCAGTGCCGCCGAAGCCGCTCAGATAAAACTGCGGGTGGTTGAACAGGTTGAAGAATTCAGCACGGAATTGCAGGTTCATTCCTTCGCGTACTGCAAGAGGGAAATCTTTGATGAGAGAAAAATCTGTATTCACGAAGCGAGGCCCGTAAACTGGAGCTCGCGGCGCCGTGCCAAGTTCGCCGGCAGGAGCCTGTGCGAAGGCACACGGGTTGAACCAGTTCTGAATGGTGTGAACTCGGGCGGGCGCAGCGCAACCAGGATTTCCCGCGACCGGTCCAGCTTTATTCGGATCACCCACCACATTTGGCCGCTGAAGCGTGTTGCCGTTGTACGAAAAGAAGACGCCCGATCCATCGGCACTATCAACCACAAACAATGGGAAGCCTGATGTTGCTCTCTCGATCAAATCCGCCTGCCAGTTACCGAGGATGGCATTAGTCACGCCATTCCACTCGCTGCCGTACCGCTTGCCCTTGCCGAAAGGCAAGTTGTAAAGCACGCTCGCGGTGAAACTGTGGTTCAGATTCAGTTGCGAGAGGCCCCAATCCATCCTCTGGAATCCAGGGAGCGGGTAGTACATCGCGCCGGGATTGGTACCCAGCCCGTCGGTCAAGCCGGAATCGAAGTTCCGGGAATAGGTGTAGCCAAGCAGCGCGTAAAGACCATGACGCATGCTCTTGGTTTCAGCTTTGACTTGCAGCGAATCGTATCGCGCCGATCCGACACTGTTGTTGGTCGAGACACTTTGGAAAGGAGCGGCGTAAGGAAATGATGGGAAGCCGCAGCCAAGCGTGTATCCGGGGACGACGCCGCATGCCGCTGGTGACGATAAATTCTCATTCAACTGGCTGACGAGAATATGTGCGGTACGGGAACCCGCGTAGCCAACCGTTAGTACCACATTGGCGGGCAACTGCCGCTCGACGTTGAGGTTGAATTGCTGAATCACTCCTTGCCGGAAGTTTCGGTTCTGCGACTGAATGGTTCCGGTATAGGACTGCGGGTTCACAGGAGAACTATAGATTGCACCGCCCGGCACCGCGGTCGTCGAAGGAGTACCCGGGGGAAGGAGAAAGCCGCCCGACAGTGAACCCACTGTGCTTCCGAATCCGAAGCAGAAGGTGCATGGGTCGACTTCCGCATAGAACGGCGGGTTTTGCCAGAGTCCTTGACCGCCCTGGTTCCAGGCGGAGTCGTGAACAATTCCGTACCCGCCGCGAACGGATGTTTTATCGCTTCCCATCGGCTTCCATGCAAAACCGATCCGGGGTTCAAGCGCTTTCTTGTCGAACTGAATTCCAGCAGCTCCATCTGTGGCGACGCAAACCGTGCATCCGCTCAGGGCAGGACTGCCTTTCGGCACGTACCACTTCAATGTTTGTATGTCGAAATTTGCCTGGCGGTTTTCGACTTCCGTGGTCGGAGTCGCCAGGGCCCAGGCAAAGCCGATGTTAAACGTCAGATTTGGCGTGATGCGCCAGTCATCCTGGATAAAAGGCCGAAACAGTTTCCAGCGCCGGCCAGTTGTCGCTCCAAGAAATGTCTGGTCGTGAGATGCAAAGACTCCCATGCCTCCGAGGAGCAGATCACCCATGTCGTCGCCGGTCAGCAGACCGGTCTCGACTGAGAAGCCATCCTGGAAAGCGTTGTTTCGCACGTTCATTTGCTGGGCCCGGAACACTGCGCCAAAACGAATGTTGTGCTTGCCTCGAATAAGGTCGAGCGTGTCAGAAAGCGAGTAAACGTTCGTGCCGCCCTGATAGGGAGCGAATCCGCGATCGCCGACGGCAAAGTAGGCCGACATCAGGAACGAAGTCATGCCGCAACTCACGCATTCCTGCGGTGACTGGTTCAGGCTCGCCGGATATCCGGTGATGCTGTCGCATTTGCTCGCGAGGTCGGCGCCCGGAATTCCGATAATGGCTGCTTCGCAAGTGCCCGTCCCGAAGGAGAGAATGTGATTGAAAATTCGGTTGTAGCCGACGGTGACCTGGTTGATCGTGCTCGGAGAGAACACATGTGTCTCAGAAATCACCGCGTTCCGGCCATGATTTTCAATGTGCTGATTGCTGCCAAAGGCGCTCTGCTCGGACCAAGTCGGTGAGCCTCCGGGAACGAAGTTCGTAGCCTGGTCATAGCTGAAGCGGGCGAATATAGAGTCTTGGCTTGAGAAGTTGTGGTCCAGGCGAACGTCAAATGTGCCTTGATTCAGTCGTCTTACTGGAGAGTTGACGTAGTTAAAGCCATTGCCGTTCGTGTTGGGCGTGGGGTAGAGCTGGATGATCTGCGCGCCAATTGGATTGACCAGCGCGGCCGGGATCACATTGCAGTCCTCGCCGGCTGTTTGTGTACCGTTAGCTGGGTTTACCGGCTCTGGAGTTTTTGTTCCTGGCTGGCACTGAAAAGGAGTCGCACCGTAAGGATTGGTGAGTTGCACCCCAGTCGGGACGTTGCTGAAATCGTAGTTCCCGTTTGCGTCGGCGGTGGTCATCGAAGTGGTGGGAACGAACCCGGTGAACGTGATCCCTCGGCGCTGCATTTTGGCCTGGTAATCAATAAAGAAAAACGTCTTGTCTTTCTTGATCGGACCGCCGATCGAACCGCCAAACTGATTAAGGTTGAATTTTTCCACCGAATTTGCGAAGTAACTGCGCGCGTCGAGTGAAGTGTTGCGGAAGTATTCAAACAACGAACCGTGCAACTGGTTGGTTCCAGATTTGGTGGTTACCAGTACGGTGGGACCCGCGCGCTCTCCGTACTCGGCCGAGTAGTTGTAGGTGAGGACTTTGAATTCCTGTATGTCATCAATCGAAGAGAAAATCGCGATTCCACCTTCATCAAGCTGATTGTTGTCGTTTCCGTCGAGCAGCCAGTCTGTCTCCTGTTCGCGCGAACCACCGGAAGAAAGCGAGAAGGACCCACGAGTCGCAGCCTCGCTGCTGGCGCCACTGGTGAAGAAGCTACCGGGATTCGTCGATGACGTTGTTCCCGGGGTGAGAGTCGCGAGTTGGGTGAAGTTGCGCCCGTTGAGCGGAAGATCAGCGACCTGCTCAGATGTAATCACCTGGCCCAAACTGGCGTTTGTAGTTTCGACCGCAACCTGGGCGGCGTTCACTTCGACCTGCTCGGTGACCGAAGCTGGCGACAGCGTAAAGTTGAGCTCGCGGCTTTCGTCCACCTGCAAGCGAACATCTCTTTGCTCGACGGTCTGAAATCCCTGCGATTCGACGCGCAAAGTGTAAGTCGCAACCGGCAACAAAGGGATGAGGTAGTGCCCGGAAGCGTCTGTGCTCGACTGGCGAGAGATACCGGTGCCTTGAGATGTGATTGTGACCTTGGCGCCAGAGATTACGGAGCCAGTCTTGTCAGAAACTGTGCCGGAAAAGCTGCCATTCGCCTGAGCGAACAATGCCGGAGAAAGGAGAAAGAGAGAACAGACGGCTGCCAAGTACAGCGTTGCTTTGGCAAACATGCGCCACCCCTTTTGCAACTACGCGAGGATTGAAGTTTAGTTTGAACGAAGATACGGGCAGAGAGTTCCTATACTAGCCCTAGGCGAGCGAAGTCAAGTGAATTCTGGATGCAAACTACTGCACCGTTGATCGTTACAGGTTTTTTGTGCATACGCTGAAACTGCGCGTAGAAAAATCGTTATCACTTGGCGCGCGCTGACCACTCGCGTTCGAACCGGGAGCGATCGCAGAACGATTTTTGTGTTCCAGCAGCAGTAGTTGAGATGGCCGCGTAAAGGTTTGCGCGGCGGACGGCTTCGCGTTCCGTTACTCCCTCGCCGAGAAATGTGGCGAAACTTCCGATGAAGGCGTCACCTGCACCGGTACTATCGACGGTTTTTACCGGAAATGCCGGGATGTGCTCCATGCCATCTTTGCCCGCCAGTAACGAGCCGTTCGCGCCTAAGGTGACAATCAGCCGACGAACACCTGCCGAGAGAAACTTCTCAGCGCAACGCTTCGCATCGTCAACCGTACGAACGGCACTGCCCGTAATCGTCTCGGCTTCACTCTCGTTGGGGACGAAGTAGTCGAGTTCAGCGATTGCCTTCACGTCGAACGGCTGCGCAGGAGCGGGATTCAGAACACACCGGATATTGTTGCGGCGAGCGAATCGAATCGTGTAGTAAACCGTCTCAAGTGGAATTTCGAACTGCAGGACGATGCAGTCCGCCTTCTTGAGCACGTCGGCAGCGGCATCGATGTCAGCAGGTTTGAGCTGATCATTTGCGCCTTTCACCACGAGAATTCGATTTTGCCCTGCCGAATCGACGAAGATCGGCGCGACTCCGCTGGATACTCCTTCGACCTGACGCACGTGCGTCGCATCGATTCCAAGGCTCTGAAAGTTTTTTATCGTGGCTGGCCCGAAGAGATCACTGCCGACCCGGGCGACCATGAAGACTTCTGCCCCACAAAGCTTGGCCGCAACCGCCTGATTCGCGCCTTTCCCCCCGAAGCCAAGGTCGAAACTGTTCCCGAAGATGGTTTCACCTGGCTTGGGAAACTGATCGGTATAGGTGACGAGATCGATGTTGGCGCTGCCGACGACAGCGATGCGGGGACGCTTGGGCATGGCAGAGATTCGCTCCAGAAAACAGCTTGCGAGTGTAGTCAGGGCAGTGGAAGAGTGTCAAACGACCGTTCGGTAGTTCACGGGACTATTCACCGTACGGCGCCCAGATGTTTTTCACCTGAGTCGCATGCTCGAGATACCAACGGCCTTCAGCTTGTTTCGGATCGAACCAATTGATCGCGCGGCCTTCGTTGGTGAAGACTTGCTTCAAGTTTCCGACTGAGTACGCTTTCGCCGAGGCGGCACTCGCTTCATCAGAAAATGACCAGATCGCATCCACGTCGTCATGCTCGGCGAGCGTTCTTAGAAGCTGGGATGTTTGCCCAGTCACGATGTTCACCGCCCCTCCCGGTAGATCGCTGGTGTCGAACAACTGATAAAGATCACCCGTAATGAGCGGATAAGTTTCCGAGGGCACCGCAGTAACGGTGTTGCCGCAAGCGAGCGCCGGCATGACTAGAGACAGGAATCCCAACAACGGAACTTCGTTCGGACAAATGATGCCGACGTTACCGACCGGTTCGTTCATGGCAATCGCGATTGTGCGAAATGGCGGACTGTGAACGCTGCCGTCAAACTTGTCTGCCCATGCCGCATAAGTGAAGATGCGCTCGATCCCAAGATCAACTTCCTTTCTCGCTTGCGTTTCGCCGACTGCTTGGGCAAGCCGATACGCAATTTCGTTTCTACGTTGCGACAAATTTTCGGCGACGTAGTACAGCACCTGCGCGCGATTGTGCGCCGTCGTCTTTGCCCATCCCGATGCTTTGCGGGCAGCTTCGACGGCGTTTCGAATGTCTTTGCGATTGCCAAGCGGCGCTTCGCCGAGCAGGCGCCCGTCCCCGGCTCGAACTTCCATGCTGTAGCCCGAATCAGGCCGCACCTGTTTGCCGCCAATGTAGAGCTTCACTGTGCGATCAATTGTCGGGACAGCAGTCTCCGGGATTTCATCGCCGTTCAATTCTTCTTTGCGGGAACTCGGCAGCTTGGGTGCGTTCTTGAACCAGACCGGCTCGAGATACTCGCGCAAGCCTTCGCGGCCACCTTCGCGTCCATTGCCGCTTTCGCGATAGCCGCCAAATCCGCAGGCCGCGTCAAACAGATTTGTGCAATTTACCCAAACCACGCCGGCTTTGAGTTGCGCCGCCACATGCAGCGATACGTTCAAGCTCTCGCTCCAAACACATGCTGCAAGTCCGTAAGCCGTGTTATTGGCAAGTTCGGCGGCTTCCGATGAAGTGCGAAAACTCATTGCCGCGAGCACTGGCCCAAAAATCTCTTGCTGCGCCACAATCGAGGTCGGATGGACGTTGCTCAGCAAAGTCGGCGGATAGTAAAGGCCACTCGACGGAAGCGGCGTTTGTGGCTGCCAGCAGACCGCGCCCTCAGCAACCCCTTGATCGACCAGCCTACGGATGCGCTCCAGTTGCACCGGGGCGACAATGGCGCCGATGTCGATGGCTTTGTCGAGCGGCGGCCCTGCGCGCAATGTGCTCATACGGTCACGAATTTTCGCGATGAGCGGCTCGGCAATGCTCTCCTGCATCAGCAGGCGCGAACCGGCACAGCAGACCTGCCCCTGGTTCAGCCAGATGCCGTCGACCAAACCTTCAACGGCGCTGTCGAGATCCGCGTCTTCGAAAACTATGAATGGAGACTTCCCACCGAGCTCAAGTGAGAGCCGTTTGTGAGTCGAGGCCGTGGCAGCCCGAATCGCACGCCCAACTTCGGTTGAGCCGGTAAAAGCGATTTTGTCCACGTCAGGATGTTTGACCAGCGCCTCGCCGGTTATGCCGTCGCCCGTGACAATGTTGACCACGCCTGGCGGGAGTCCAATCTCGTTGCAGATTTCGGCAAATGCCAGGGCTGTGAGCGGCGTGAACTCTGCCGGCTTCAGAACCACTGTGTTGCCGGTCGCAAGCGCCGGAGCAATTTTCCACGCCAGCATGAGCAGCGGAAAATTCCACGGGATGATTTGTCCGACAACCCCGCAGGCCGTGTGACCGGGAAACTCCGATTCCAACAACTGCGCCCATCCGGCGTGATGATAGAAATGTCGCGCGACCAGAGGAATGTCTATGTCGCGGCTCTCGCGAATCGGTTTGCCGTTGTCGATGGTTTCCAGGACTGCGAGCCGCCGTGAGTGCCTCTGAACGGCCCGCGCCATTGCGTACAAGAAACGCGCTCGCGCATGACCGCTGAGTGATTGCCAGCTCGGCAGCGCTTTTCGCGCGGCTTTAACAGCTGCATCGATGTCCTCTCGCGAGCCCTGCGCAACGGAAGCTATTTTCTCGCCAGTTGACGGATCGACGGTGTCAAAGAATTCGCCTTTTGCCGGATCGCACCACTCGCCGCCAATAAAATGAGAGAGACGCCTCTGATGACGGTCGAGCCATGAAAGCGCCTCTTTCGAGTCTTCCGGCGCCGGCCCGTACTCCATCTTCACGAATTGTTCGGCAATGGACATTTCACGGAGCTGGACGTCAGGCGATCGGATGACGGTAGTCCGCCGAGTATCTTCCGGTCACATGGTGTTCCAGTTGCCTTTCGATATCTGCCAGCAATCCGCTTGCACCGAAGCGAAACAACTCAGCCTTCATCCATGGATTACCGAGTTCTTCTTTCATCAGCGACAACCATTCGAGTGATTGCTTTGCGGTGCGAATTCCGCCTGCTGGCTTGAAACCTACTGCCATTCCGGTTTCCTGCGCATATTCGCGAATGGCACGGCCCATCACGAGCGAAACTGGCAAGGTAGCATTGATGGCCTCCTTGCCCGTAGACGTCTTGATGAAATCTGCCCCTGCCATCATCGCCACCAGGCTGGCGCGCGCCACATTGCGCAGGGTCATTAGATCGCCGGTTCCGAGGATGGCTTTCATATGGGCGCTACCGCAGGCGCGCTTGAACTCCGTGATTTCGTCGTAGAGTTCCTGCCACTTGGCTCCAAAGACGAGTGCGCGAGTAATAACAATGTCGATCTCCTGCGCCCCGGCTTCGACAGACCGGCGAACTTCGGCAACGCGTTCTTCAAGAGGATTGAGTCCGGCGGGAAATCCCGTTGAAACCGCAGCCACGCGAATACCTGTGCCTTCGAGCGCTCGACGTGCGGTTTCGACGAAGCGGTGGTAAACGCAAACCGCAGCAACCTTGATGTCCAGTTCCTCGACTCCGAGCTTTCGCACAAGTTCTTGCTGAAGCGGCTGCCGCGCTTTGGCACAGAGCCGCCGAACGCGGTCGTCGGTATCATCGCCCGAGAGTGTGGTCAGGTCCATGCAAGTGATCGCCCGCAGAAGCCAGGCAGCCTGCCATTCCTTCTTTACGGTCCGGCGCGCAGTGTGGGTTTGGGCCCTCCGTTCAACTGCGCTGGTATTGACCCGCACGCGATCCAGCCAATCCAAATCTAGGGGAATTCCCTTATTCGGCGGCAGCGGGTGGCTGTTTAAGGATGCAAGCGGGGCATCAGACACTGATGCCGGCGGAAACTTCTCGCCAATCGCGTCCGGCAGGCGATTCGAAATTGCTGGTCGCCTTGGCTGCTCGCGTCCCATGGTTCGCATTGTACGTCACGCCTTACGCAGAGGAGCATTAATAGCGGCGGGACAGCACTTCTCGCTTGACACTGTTTTCACCCAAAGCTAGGCTCAGTTGCCACTTCATTTGGGAGACGAAACGCCTGAACGACCGCAAGCGCCGCACTCTCACTCTGAGCCTGTCTCTATTCGCCCTTCTCGCCTTTGCGGCGCCATCTTTTGCCTCGCCAAAGAAAATTATTCTGGATACCGATCCCGGCACAGACGACGCAATGGCACTGATGCTCGCCCTCAACTCGCCTGAATTGGATGTCCGTGCGGTCACAGTAGTTCCGGGAAATGTTGTCGCTGCTCAGGGCCTTGATAATGCGTTGCGGATGGTTTCTCTCGCCAATCGTTGCGACATTCCGGTGGCGGCGGGTGCACAGCATCCGCTGTTTCAGAAGCTGATTACCGCCGAGTTCTGGCACGGCAAAAATGGCCTCGCGAATATTGAACTCCCAGCTAGTAAGTGCAAGGTTGATCCACGGTTCGGGCCCGATCTCATCATTCAGATGGTGCATGCCTCGCCTCATGAAATCACGCTCGTACCGGTCGGACCTCTGACAAATATCGCGCTTGCGGTTGAGAAGGACCCGTCAATCGTTACGTTGGTGAAGGAAGTAATTCTGATGGGGGGCGGG
The DNA here is from genome assembly GCA_036770325.1 of Terriglobales bacterium. Classification (GTDB taxonomy): domain Bacteria; phylum Acidobacteriota; class Terriglobia; order Terriglobales; family Acidobacteriaceae; genus Gp1-AA145. The sequence continues at coordinate 1,039 of DAIPJJ010000073.1, read as the reverse complement.
ATTTCAGGCGGGAACGTTAATGCGTCGGCTGAGGCGAATATCTATAACGATCCCGAAGCGGCCCAGATTGTTTTTCAGGCGGGCTGGCCGTTGACCATGGTCGGCCTCGACGTCGGGGACAAGACGCTGCTCTCGAAAAAATACGTTGATCAACTTGGAAGCACGCACGGGCTCGTCAATGATTTCATCCACGGCGTTGCGAAGTATCTGCTCGACCTGTCTGCGAAGTTCGGTTCGGATGGAACGCCGATGTACGATCCGTTGGCGGTTGGAGTCGCTATTGATTCCACATTGGTCGAAGCGCCACTGATGCGCGTTGACGTGGAAACCCGCGGCGAATTCACGCGCGGAGAAACGGTCGCGAACCGGCACGGTTATGTAGAACGCAACGTTCTGCATGGAGATCACTACGTGATCGAAGGCGTGGACCAGGTGTTACCGAATGCGAAAGTCTGCGTGAATGTCGATGCCGCACGTTTTTTGCAACTTTTCGTGTCGAGGATTCAAGGGAAGTAATCGCGTTGTAGGCCGGGGAGGAAAACGATGTTTACACCGCATAACCTGGGAGTAGCGCTGGCCATGATGATCACCAGCGCGATTTGTTGGGGATCGTGGGCTAACACCTACAAGGGCGTCAAGAACTACCGCTTCGAATTGTTCTACTGGGATTACGCGATTGGAATTTTTCTAATCTCGTTGATTCTCGGTCACACCATGGGAAGCACCAGCCACGACGCATCCAGCCTGGTCAACAATATTCACTCCGCTGATTTCTCAAACGTTGTTTATGCACTCGTGGGTGGCGCGCTTTTCAACCTTGCGAACCTGCTGCTGGTGGCTGCCATCGACATGGCAGGGCTCGCGGTCGCGTTTCCTGTCTCGATCGGAATCGCACTCGTAGTTGGTGTTGTACTGAGCTACGCCCTTCAGCCGAAAGGAAACGCGCTGTTTCTGGGGTTGGGTGTCATTTGCGCACTCGTCGCGGTAATTCTCGACGGCAAAGCATATGGAAATCTTGCGGCCAGCAGGCGTACAGCCA
>DAIPJJ010000250.1:0-5036 GCA_036770325.1 Terriglobales bacterium | reverse complement strand
ATCCGATGGCTCGGTTTATCGCACGCTTTTGGAACAGGTGCGGGAAGGGATTGTTTCCCAGGCCGAGCTGGATCGTGCCGTTTCGCGAATTCTTGCTGCCAAGTTTCGACTGGGATTGTTCGACAATCCTTTCGTTGATCCGGATGCGGCCGAGCGCATGACAAATAGCGCTGAACATCGCAAACTGGCGCGGAAAGCCGCGCAGGAAACCATCGTCCTTCTCAAGAACGACCACCAGCTTTTGCCGCTCGATCTCAACAAACTGAAAACCATAGCGGTGATCGGCCCCAACGCCGACCAGCTCCACCTCGGCGGATACAGCCGAAACCCGCTGCATGGCGTGACGATTCTGCAAGGAATTCAGGACCGCGTGGGTTCGAAGGCGAAAGTCGTTTACTCCGAGGGCTGCCGATTTACCGACAAGCATCAGGACTGGCATGGCTGGTTTGACGATAACGTCGGCCTGATCGACCCGGCAACGCAGCAGGACAAGATCAAAGAAGCGGTCTCTGCAGCGAAGAATGCTGATGTCGCGATTCTTGTAGTGGGCGAGAACGAGAGCACCAACCGCGAGGCATGGTCCGAGCAGCATCTCGGCGACCGCGACTCACTCGACCTGCTCGGCGCGCAGAATCAGCTTGTGAAAGAGGTCGTCGAGACTGGAACGCCAACCGTGGTTCTGCTAATCAACGGTCGTCCGCTTTCCATCAACTACGTCGCGCAGCACGTTCCCGCAATTCTCGAAGGCTGGTATCTCGGCGAAGAGGGCGGAACAGCAGCCGCGCAGGTGCTTTTTGGCGACGTGAATCCCGGTGGGAAGCTACCGATCACGTTTCCGCACTCGGTCGGCGATCTGCCGGATTTCTACAACCACAAACCTTCCGACAACCGGAGCTATGCTTTCAGCACGCGCCAGCCGCTCTTTCCCTTTGGTTTCGGCCTTAGTTACACGACATTCAAGTTCGACAACCTACACGTTGAGCCTTCGCAGATTCAGCCCGGCGGCACTGCAAGAGTCACAGTCGATGTACGTAACACTGGCGATCGGCAAGGCGACGAAGTCGCGCAGATGTACGTGCACCAGAAGGTCGCCTCGGTCACGCGTCCCGTCATGGCGCTTAAAGGATTTCAGCGAATTGCGTTGAATCCTGGCGAAAAGCGCACCGTGGAATTCACGATCACGCCGGATTCCCTTTCACTGCTTGACACCGACATGCACAAGGTCGTCGAGCCGGGCGCGTTCGAGATCATGGTAGGGCCAAGTTCAGCGGAAACGAAGACCGTAATGCTTACCGTTCTCGGAGGTGAAGGACAGGCCATGCAATCCGTTGCTCCTGGAGGTCCGTCGCCATCAGCATCCCTCGTAGTCAGCAACTTTGACGACCTGAGTGTTTCCGCAAGTTATGGCGGATGGATGACAACCAGCGATCAGGAGATAGGCGGAAAGTCGACGGCTACTATAAAAGCGGTTGCGTCCGGAGCAAACGGATCCGCTGGCGCACTGCAGGTCAGTGGTGAAGTCGTCCCCGGTGCGCAGTTCGCGTGGGCGGGAGCGACGTTCCATCCCGGCGCCTCGCCGGATGACGCCGTGAATCTTGCAAGCAAGAAGACAATTTCATTCTGGGCGAAAGGCGACGGGAAAAACTACGCCCTTGCGGTGCTGACCGAGAGCAACTCTGGCCAGATGCCTGGTATTCAGCCGTTCGTTGCAGGTCCAGAGTGGAAGCAGTACACCTTCGCAATTTCAGACTTCCAGACCGACGGTCACGACGTTAAGGGGCTCGTTTTTGCCCACGCGCAAGAGCCAGGGAAGTTCGAGTTTGAACTTGATCAGTTGGAAATCAAGTGAGTTCGTGCTTAGCATTTTGCAACGGCTGCCCCCATGGCACCCCGCGTGTTCATTAGCTTATGGCACTACGTTCATGAATGAATTTCGCCCACACCATGTTTGCCACTATGCACAACGCCACGACGCCCATCACCACTAAACTCGCCTTGTCCAGTTTCGGAAACAGCATGGCCGAAATACACAATGCGATCACTGCGAATAGATTTCCTAGAGGCAGACGAAACAGCGCAGGAGGTGCGTTTTGTTTGCGACGAAACACCGGTAGCGCCGCACACACCGATCCGTAGTAGATCAGTCGTGCAATTGCAGAAATGGTGATGTTCCACTGAAAGCTACCTGCCAGCGAGACTGCGAGCGCACACGCCGACAAGGCGACAATGGCAATATGCGGTGTACGAAATCGCGGATGCACCTTTGCCATCACGGACGGCACATCTCCCTGCTCGGCCAATGCAAAGAGAATTCGCGGAAATCCAAGAATGTTGGCGCTCAAGAATCCGTATGTTGAAAACAGAATTGCAACGCTCACGACCGCGGCTCCCGTCGGGCCCATTATCATCTCAACAGCGCTTGCAATCGGACGATTGGTCATCTGCGCCATCGGAACAATTGAAATTACGAGCCACTGGGCCATGGTGTAAACGATGGTGCAGGCAATGAGCGCAACGAACAAAGCGAACGGGTAGTCTCGCCGGGGATCAGTCGCTTCGCCGCCAGGAAAGAGCGCAGTCTCATACCCGCCGTAGGCAAATATGAGCAGCAGAATGGAGTGAAGCCAATTTGTCGTGGGTCCTCTGGGCGCAGAAATTATTAGTGCGTGATTGCGTACTACGAGGAATGCCACTCCGGCGGCAATGAATCCGAAAAGCGTTAGCAGCTTAACAACAGTAAAAAGATTGCAAAGCACGGTCCCGCTGCGAACGCCGATGTAGTTCACGAAGGCGAGAAATCCGAACAGTACAGCCAGCACCAGCACCCGTGAAGCCAATCGGTTCGCCGCCGGCCAGAACTCGCCCAGATAAATGACGAACAGGTTTGCGTTTGCGCCGATCCCGGTCAAGCGCGCCAGCAACCCAAGCCAAGCAATGGCAATCCCAGTGGTGCGCCCGAAGGCAGCACGTGAGTAGAGATACACGCCGCCGCTTTGGTCGAATCGCGAAGACACTTCCGCGAAGCAACCCATCACCAGCCCGGAAGCAATTGCGGCAAACAGCCATGCGAACGGACTCGCATTCCCTAGCTCGCCGGCAATTACGGATGGAAGACCGAAGACGCCGCTGCCTATGATGCAATTGATCGTTAGCGCCGCGAGGCTCCAGCGCCCAATCGCGCGAATAGTCGTGGGCTTTTCCGGCAAGGGCACCGCAGGTTTGTATCATGAAATCGGAGCCAATGAAATCGGGCCGCGCGCTGCCGAGTTGTGTGGCTGAACTCTTTGCCGTCGACGCGCCACTAGCAAATCTTCGCAGGAAGCTCCGTCGGGCTGTGCGGAAGACGCGCGCGTTTGTCTGGCGGATGTCATTTTCGGAGAAATCCACAGATAAAACTTGACTTCAAAATTCTCGCCGTTCATAATCCGTCCAACTTTGAACGCACTTCGTCCTCTTCCCTGGCGTTTCAAATTGCGTTTGGGTATTCCACGAATCGCTAAGAACAAAACTGGTTTTTGAATCAGCCGCTCAGTTCAACCGCGGGAGAATCAGCACATTGCCGGCTCGGGGTCAGCCGCAAGGGTTAAGTATGGGGTGGAGCATATCTCAAGGCCTTGGATAGCAGAGCAGATGCCGCCATTCCGCCTTCAATAGTTGCATTTCTTGCGCGTGTCAACCTGCACTTGCGAAACATTACTGGGAGAAGAAAATGAACCGGTTCGTCGTATTTTGGGACTCGGAAAACGATCCCGAACTCGTTGCTCGCCACTACGCAATCGAAGCTGAGACTCATGCTGTTGCAATAAAGAAACAAATCAGCACCAAACTCGTGGACATCAACTCGAGCGACCCCGACAAGCATTTTTGGGATCCACCCAACACAATCGAGTGTGTCACCGTAAACGAAATCACTAAGAAGGACACCTCTCTAAACCCGGAGGACTCCAGAATCGACGAAATGGTGGATAACTTATGACGAGACTCTGCGGATCGAACACTGTCTGGCGCTTACTTGCGACAGTCCTGATTTTCAACGCACTTTCTACGGCACAATGTACGAACAATTCATGCACTGATCCTGCATTCTTCACAGCTATAACCGAGATCCCTCTTCATGGCGCACAAGTCGCCGTCCCTAGCACCTCGTCCACGGTTGGCGTGGACAATCAAAGCACCATTCGAATCCATTTCGATTCTGCCAAAATGGCCGCTCCAGGGCCTGCGGGAACAATGGTCAAAATTCGCATTGAGGCCTACTGGATCAAGGGCACATCTCGGACTCCGATCGCGCCGATACATCCCTACATTGACACCTATACTCCTCCAGCGCCGGCCGGAGCAGCAGGCGCCGCAACAGGAACAATCGTTTTCCACGACCATTTTTTCGATCCGAAAATCCCTTCTCTTGTTCCAGACGCGGACATAAACTTGCTGAATTCTGCCATGGCGAGTGCCGATTCAATCGAGTTGAGGATTCTCAATGTTGAAACGCAACAGGCTGTGAACTTAGTCCTGATCCCGCAGCCTTTTGGTTTTCACTTCAAGGTGAGCGACACGCTGATGTTTGTAAAACGCCTGGGAATAGGAACGAAAGAAAAACAGGCCGGTATTTCTGACTTCAATTTCGGACCTTCACCCGGCGTTGCGTATGGAGGAACCTATTACGCGCGTCGCAATGCGTTCCTGCGGTTCATTCAGCCAGGGGCCGCGATCAACGTGATGTTCACCAAATGGGACAATCCCGCATTCGACGTCAGCACGGGACAATTTGTTCCGGGGACGAAGGCGAGCGACATACAGACCGCGATGGGTGGTCAATTCACCCTCTTTGGTAACGTGATTCAACTCGGCTACGGAGCCAATCTGCAGGTTGATCAGAAACGCACCTACTTCGGCGTAGGTGTTAGCTTCGTAAATCTCACGACGAAAATCGCAGGAATGATTTCAAAATAAGGCAGAACCTCTGTGAGAGATGCACAAGAGCCCGAACGCAACAACGCAGATGCAACGCTAACTGCTCCCCCACCTTCAACCCC
>DAIPJJ010000072.1:0-19250 GCA_036770325.1 Terriglobales bacterium | reverse complement strand
CTTCTGGTCGGACTCCGCGACCGGAATTCACGCATGCGAGTTGCAAGTGAGCACGGCGAAAAACGCTTTGCAGCAAGCGTTCAGCGGCGGAGCGACTGAGGTACACGTCCACTCCGCTCAACAGGACCAGCGGCGCGTGATCGAGTTCTATGGGAAAGAAGTTCTGCCGCGGCTACGAAAAGGACAGATGGGCAAAGCGGCGTAATTCCGGCTCAGGTTCCGCTTCCAGTGCGAAACTCGGCGCGGTCAAGGTCGCGATCGCGCACGCCCAGCAGATAGAGAATACTGTCGAGCCCGAGATGCGAGACGGCGTGATTGGCGCTCTCCCGCACGACCGGCTTGGCGTGGAACGCAATTCCCATGCCGGCAATGTTCAGCATAGGCAGATCATTTGCGCCGTCGCCAACCGCAACCACCTGGTCGAGTGAAATGTTCTCTTTTCGCGCGATGAACTCAAGCAGCTCGGCTTTCTTTTTGCCATCGACAATTTCCGAGGCGAGCTTACCAGTCAGCGTGCCATTGACGATCTGTAGATCGTTGGCGAACACGTAGTCGATAGCCAAACGCGTCTGCAAGTATCTGCCGAAGAAGTTAAAGCCGCCGGAAAGAATTGCTGTCTTATATCCGAGCATTTTCAAGGTTGAAATCAGTCGCTCGGCGCCTTCAGCAAGCTGAACAGTATGGACTAAGTCTTGGAGCCGCTGCGCCGACAGCCCTCGCAAGGCTTCCACTCTTCGAACCAGGCTCTGCTTGAAATCCAATTCACCGCGCATGGCAGCAGCGGTGATCGCGGAAACCTTGTCGCCAGCTCCGTGCAGCTTGGCGAGTTCATCGATTACCTCTGCCTGAATCAGGGTGGAATCCATATCGAAGGCGACCAGGCGGCGGTTGCGCCGGTAAATACTCTCGCGCTGGAAGGCGATGTCGAGCTCGAACTTGTGCGTCAATTCCATCAGCGCGGCACGGAGCGCCGGGGAGGAGTCCTTCTCTCCGCTGATTTCGAGTTCTATGCAGGAGTTCGCGTTCTCCAGTCTTCCCGTGAGCGAGAGCCTGCTCGAGAGGCGCTCGATGCGATCGATGTTGAAACCATGCTGAGAAACTTGAGCGCTGATGGTCGCGAGTTGTTCGGACGTGATCGATCGGCCGAGTGCGCTGACTACAAACCGAAATTTTCCCTGCGACCGCACCCAATGACCGAAAGATTCTTCGTTGATGGGAGTGAATTTTATTTTCAGCTCGAGTTCATGGGCTTTTACGATCAGGTCTTTTTTGAGCGGCATGAACTCGTCATTGCTCGGAATCTCAATAAGGATGGCGAGTGCCAAGGTTTCGTGTACGACCGCTTGACCAATATCGAAAATACGCGCGCGATAGTTGGCAAGAGTTTCAGTCAGAGAACTGGTGAGGCCGGGGCGATCGCCACCGGAGATGTTGATAAGAACAATTTTGCTCATTCGCGTTTCAGGAGCGCTGCTAACAGATTAACAGTTGCGCGAACGGGAACCAGTAGTGCGCACAACCTGAGAGCTAAGTGCGAACTCTAAACGGCAGGAGGGTATATGCCAGCAAAGAAGAAATCCAGCCGCCGTCGTTACGGAAAGGGAGCCAGCAAAACGGTGGCGAGTGCCATGCGCCGGAAAAAACATGGGACGCTGCGGTCCGGTAAACGAGGAAAAGGCGGAAAAGTGAAGAGCCGGAAGCAGGCGATCGCGATCGGGCTGTCTGAGGCGCGCAAGAAAGGACAGAAGGTCCCACCGAAGAAGTCGAGTTCGCGAAAAGCGGCATAATTCTTGTTCACTTCCGTCGCTTGAGTCCCCCGGGAGCACGACAGGAAAGTCAAAACACCCACCCTGTCGCACAAACCGCGACAAGGGTGGGGCATCCCCTTCAGATTTTCTTTCCGGTTCGCGTGCTAGACTCCGGTTTGTGTCGAACGCAGAACTTAATTTTCTTCCCGCGTGGAAAATGGCGGAGCTGGTGCGAACGCGCCAGATTTCCCCGGCTGAATTAGTCAGTGCACATCTTGATCGAATCGCGGCGATTAATTCGAAAATAAATGCCTATGTGCAGGTCGATGCAGATGGTGCGCTCGAGAGTGCGCGTGCCGCCGAGGCTGCGGTGATGCGCGGAGATGCCGCTGGCTCACTGCACGGGGTTCCAATCAGCATCAAGAGTTCGATTGATGTCGCCGGCATGCCCTGCGAAGCAGGAACGAAGCTGCGGGCAGGGCATGTCGCAGAGACAGATGCGCCGTTAGTTTCACGGTTGAGAAATTCGGGTGCGATCGTTCTGGGCGTGACCAACACACCCGAGTTGTTGATGGCGTGGGAGACGGACAACGCGCTTTATGGGCGCACGAACAATCCGTGGGACCTCGCGCGCACGGCTGGCGGCTCGAGTGGCGGCGAAGCGGCGGCAATCGCATCCGGATGTTCCGCCGGCGGGGTGGGAAGTGATGGCGGAGGATCGATCCGCGAGCCGGCGCATTTTTGCGGGATTTGTGGGCTGAAGCCGACACCGGGCCGCATTCCGGCGACGGGACATTTTCCGCAATCGGCTGGACCATTTGCGCTTCTCGGAGTGGTGGGGCCGATGGCGAGAACGGTTGCGGACCTGAAACTGTTGTTTGAGGTGATGCAGGGGCCGGATATTGGCGATCCATCATTCGTGCCGGTTCCGGTTCAGTGGCCCCAGCTAAGCGGCGGGACACGCGTGAGTCGGCGCCAAACAACAAAAATCAGGATTGGTTATTCCGAAGACGACGGTCGCACGCCTGTGACTCCCGAAACACGAGTTGCGGTGCAGCGTGCGGCGAAGGCGTTGCAAGAAGCGGGATTCGAGGTCGAGCCGTTCCGGCCTGAAGGCCTGGAGAGAGCAAGGCAGCTCTGGTGGCAGTTCTTCGGCGTTGCGGGCGGGATGTTGTTGGGGCCGGTGGTTCGAGGGCGCGAGGCTGAACTCAGCACGATACTGAAAGAGTTCATGGGATGGGTGTCGAAGGAGCAACCGCACACCGCGCAGACACTTCTCGACACGTGGCTTGAGCGCGATCTTCTGCGCATGCGGATTTTCGAACAGATGGAAAACTTTCCCGTGCTGCTTTGTCCGGTGGCGGCAATTCCGGCGTTTCGACATGGTGAACGCAGTTGGAAAATTGACGCGCGGACTGTCGACTACCTCGATGCGTGGAGTTATTGCGAATGGTTCAACCTGTTGGGAATGCCTGCTGCAACTGTTCCGGTTTCGCGATCTGACGAAGGATTGCCTATCGGAGTGCAACTTGCTGGAATGCCATGGCGGGAAGAGCTCGTGCTCGAAGTTGCGGAAGCGATCGAGCGAGAGTGTGGCGGGTTTGTGGCGCCTGAGTTGTAGAGCAACACAGAGCTTTCGGGCGAGTCCCGAGATTGCGAGACAGGCTAGCTTTCTTCCGGCACGAGCGTTCCCTGATGGAACACCATCTGCCAGGTGTCATGCCGCTTCATCCATAAGGAGCTGCGGAGTGAATGTCGGGTCGTCTTAAGACGCGTTGGTTGTGACACGGCGCGATACGTGACCAGCGCCGCCGTTGGGCTGATTTCGATGACACGAAATTCCTCGATTTCGAGTTTCGCGGGTGCCTGCTTCCTGAGCAGGAAGAGCACTCGCCGTTTGTCATAGGCATGACCGCTGCTGCCGAATTCGATGAAATCTTCGCCCAATAGATGGGCAAGCTTTTCCGGAGTTTGGCGCAATTCGGGATCTAAGAGTTTCTTTTCTAATTCGAGTAATTCTTCTGAAATTCCGGGCATTCTGAATCTCAAACCCAATCTGAGTTTCTCAAGTATTTTCCTACAATGCTCCGTCGTGAACTGAAACGAAGGTGCGGAAAGAACAGGTTTGACAAGAAATTGACGAGAGGGGGAGCAGAAGGGTTCCTCCATGAACTCCTACTGTGTAGAGCCCTCGCTCTGTGTTTAAATTCTTAGAAATGAAATCCAAGCTCCTGCTGTGGGTTGGTGGTCTGCTGGCTGCCTCGGCGATTTTGATTGCGGCGTCTTCCGAGAAGAAGCCTGATGCCAGCGAAGCCGCGCGCCTGAACAATCTCGGTTGCGCGTACATGAACCAGCAACTGTTCGAGAAAGGGCTGAACTATTTCGAGCAGGCAATTGCGGCTGATCCAAATTTGCGTGTGGCGAAGGTGAATCGCGGAGTCGCGCTGATGGCCCTCGCCCGCGTGGAACCCGCGCAGAAGGCGCTCGAAGAAGCGGCAAAAGAAGACCCGAAAGATCCGCACGTGTGGTACGTGCTGGGGATGCTGGAGAAGAACAGCAGCAATCCGCAGGCGGCGGTTGACGATTTCAAGCGTGTGACCGAAATTGACGACAGCGACGCCGACACCTGGTACTTCCTGGGTACGGTCTATGCGCAGCTCAAGCAATTTCCGCAGGCGATCGATGCGTTTGACCATGCGCTCAAGCTGAATCCGCTACACGCCTCGGCGCAGTTCGGACTCTCTCGCGCGTACCAGCAGTCGGGAGATACGCGACATGCCCGCGAGCACCTCACCCGCTTCCAGTACATCACGCAGAACAAACTTGGCTCGGCGATGAGCCTGGCCTACGGCGATCAGGGAAAGTATTCGCTGGCGGAGGAATCGCCGGCTGTCGCGCAAAACGTTCTTCCAGAAATTCCGGTGAAGTTTGTGGATGTAACGAAAGAGGCGGGGATTCTTTCACAGCCGCGTATCGTTGAGCCCGCGAAGCCTGGGTTTTCGCCCGGATCCGGTGCCTGCTTTCTCGATTACGACAATGATGGAAAAATCGACTTATTTCTCACTAACAACGGCGCAGGCGGAGGAATGGCCCTATTTCACAATGTCTCCGCCGGTAAGTTTGAAGACGTCACTAGGAATGCCGGGCTTGACTCAGGTATTCACGCTGTTAGCTGCACTTCCGGCGACTACGACAACGACGGATATCCCGACTTGGCGGTCAGTTTCAACGAAGGGATTCTGCTTTTGCATAATGAGAAGAATGGCAAGTTTGAAAATGTTGCCAAAGCAGCTGAAATCAAGAGCGTCGGGATTGATGGTTTGACATTCATCGATTATGACCACGATGGGGATTTAGATCTGTACGGCGCGAGCGGGATTCTGATAAAGGTGGGCGCCACGGAGTCTGGCACTAGTACGATGTGGCGGAATAATGGGAACGGCACCTTCGCTAACGTCGATATTGGAGTCTCGATTTTCTCGTCAGCAGAGAATGCAGTGGGTAGTGATTACAACAATGATCGAGCTGTCGATCTTGTTGTAGCAGATTGGTCGGGCGGGACAATTTTTCAAAATCCTCGAGAAGGAACTTTCTTAAATTCGCACCCCTTTTCGCCCCGGTCTAAGGAGAACAGTACACCCACGGTTGGCGTTTCTGCGCTCGACTTTGACCACGACGGATGGATCGATGTGGCGCTGACCCGATTACAAGATCCCGCCCTGACGCTTTGGCATAACAGCCGTGGCAAGTTCGAACAGAAATCGATCCCGAATACTAACTGGGCTCGTGCCTATGGCATCGCCGCGTTCGACTACGACAATGACGGCTGGGTTGATCTTGTTGCGGCGGGAGAAACGAAAGGCGGCAAAGGCGAAATTAAGCTGTTCCGCAATCTGGGGCCGGATGGGTGGAAAGACGTCACCGCCGACGTGGGGCTGGACAAGATTCAGCTCAAAGAGCCGCGTGCCATCATCACCGGAGACTACGACAACGATGGCGCGACCGACCTGGTCATCACCCAAAACCAAGGTCCGGCGGTTCTGCTGAAGAATGAAGGCGGAAATAAAAACAATTGGCTGCGGCTCGCGCTCAAGGGTCTGAACGACAATAAAAGTGCCATTGGGACCAAGGTCGAAGTTTTCTCCGACGGCATTCGCCAGAAATACGAAATTTACGGCTCGAACGGATATCTCGGCCAGAACTCGCCATATTTAACCGTCGGACTCGGGCAAGCTAAGCAGGCTGATGTTGTGCGCATGCTTTGGCCAACCGGTGTCTTACAAGATGAGATCGAAGTGGCAGGCAATCAACAGAAAGACATTTTAGAAATTGATCGTCGCGGCAGTTCATGTCCGACGCTGTTTGTGTGGGATGGAGAGCATTATCAGCTTGTCGCCGACATTCTCGGTGCGGGAGTGGTTGGACATTGGGTTGCGCCCGGAGAGCGGAATATCCCGCGCCCGTCGGAATACGTCAAAATCGACCCAGATGTGATTAAAGAAAAACCTGAGGGTGCCCCACCCTTGTCTCTCCGTTCTTTGGAGAGACAGGGTGGGGGTGTTGACGTTCAGAAAAGTCAAAATCCCCGCCCCTTCGACTCGCTTCGCTCGCTCAGGGCAGGCTCTGTCTCGACAAAAAGAGTCGAGACAAGGACGGGGCACCCGGTCTTGAGCTTTAGATTGATCGAGCCGATGGAGGAAGTTGTTTACCTCGACGCCGTCAAGCTGGTGGCAGTTGATCACCCGGCGAACGAAGACGTCTACCCGAACGAATACTTCGCCAGCAATCCCCCGTATCCGGAATTCAAAGTAGTGACGAGCTCGGGCGCGAAGCCTCCGGCGGGCGCGTGGGACGACGAGGGGAACAATCTTCTTCCCGATCTTCTTGCGCACAAGTACGTGGGCAACCTTGATCTCCTTCCGTTCAAAGGCTTCACCAAGCCGCACAGCCTGATTCTCGATTTAGGGGAACCCTACGGCGGTGGTCCGCTTTATCTGCTCATGCATGGCGAAATCGAATACTTCACCGCGACTGGAATGTATGCGGCATCGCAGGCAGGGGTGGAAGGGACTGCACCTTACGTTGAGGCCTTGATCGCAGACAAGAGTATCCGCGGCACGCAAAAAGCCTCGGACAGGAATGTCCGAGCCACACAAGCATCAGTCACCCAAGCAGGGAAGTGGGTGCGCGTGCTCGACGACATGGGATTCCCGGCCGGGCTGCCGAAGATGATCACGGTTGATCTGACCGGCAAGCTGCCAGTGGGAACGACGCGAATTCGAATCACCACCAACCTGCAAATTTATTGGGACAACATCTTGATCGACCGCAGTCCGCAGAATGAAAACTTTAAGCTTCGCGAGATTCCGCTCGCGAGTGCGAACCTCGAATTCCACGGCTATCCGCGGCAGATCGAAGACATGCCGCCGGGCAACGTGAAGTATATCTATGAGCAGGTCAGCCGCACCGGCCCCTATGCGCGACAGGCCGGCGAGTACACTCGCTATGGCGACGTTCGTCCGCTGCTGACTTCGTTTGACGACAAGCTCGCGGTTTTTGGTTCCGGCGAAGAGGTTGCTCTGGAGTTCGATCCTGCGAAGTTGCCGGAGCTGCCGAAGGGCTGGACGCGCGACTATTTCTTTTCCGCCAACGGCTACGAAAAAGATATGGATTTCTATGCCGCTGACGGCAATACGGTTGAGCCGCTGCCGTTCCGCCGCATGGGAACGTATCCGTACTCGGGCAAGTCGTTCCCTGGCGACGACGATCATCTGAAGTACATGCTCGAGTTCAACACTCGCTTCGTGTCAGGCAACGAACCGCAAGGGTATTCTTATGAATTCATGCCGGCGCAGAAGCGATGATTCTGAGGTTCGGTGTATCAGCGCGCCCCTCGACGCCAGTGGGGCTGCATGCCGACGTAAGGTCCCTCTCTCGCCTGGCGGCGAGTTCGGGATGACACTGTGAAGTACTGCTGCTGAAGGTTGTGCTTCAATCGTTTTAATGTTGACTTTTCTGCTCCGCACAAATTCCAATACCCGCACATGGAAACCGCGACTGCTGCCTCCTCCGCTCCGCGACTAAAACGAGTCTTAAGCGTCTGGGACCTGATTTTCTACGGCATCGTTCTGATTCAGCCCATCGCTCCGGTGCCGCTTTACGGCGTGGCGCAGAAGCTGTCGGACGGACATTTCGTCACCATCATTCTGATCGCGCTGTTTGCCATGCTGATCACGGCAGTCAGCTATGGCCGAATGGCAGCGCTTTACCCCACGGCTGGTTCCGCGTACACATACGTCGGCAAGGGTCTCAATCCCCATCTCGGATTCCTTGCCGGATGGGCGATGATTCTCGATTACCTGCTCCAGCCCCTTATCAATACTGTCTGGATCGCCACGGCGCTGCACGAACGTTATGTGCATGCCGTGCCGTACATCATCTGGGCGGCGATCATCGCTGGAATCATGACCCTGCTCAATCTTGCGGGAGTCAAAGCGTCAGCACAGTCGAACAAGTTGCTGCTCGCAGTGATGTCGGTAGTAGTGCTGATTTTTGTAGTGTTGGCCATCAAATTCTTATACGGCGGCGAGGGGTGGCATGGTCTTTTCTCACTGCAGCCTCTATACGATCCACGTACCTTCAATGCCCACCGCGTTCTGACCGCTACTTCGTTCGCAGCGCTAACTTATATCGGATTTGATGGAGTGACTACGCTCGCAGAAGACGTGGAGAATCCGAAGCGCAATGTGCTGCTGGCTGTGGTCGCGACCTGTATTTTTGCAGGCGTGTGCAGTGCGTTTGAAGCTTACCTTGGCGCGCGCGTGTGGCCAGACTGGCACACGTTTCCGAATCTTGAAACCGCATTCATGGACATTTGCAGCCGCGTGGGCGGTGTGTTTTTGTTCAACGCCATGGGGTTCATTTTGATCGTGGCGGCCTTCGGCAGCGGGTTGACAGGAACTCTCGGTGCAGCCCGATTGCTCTTCGGAATGGGGCGAGATGGCGTGCTTCCGAAAAGGACGTTTGGCTACCTGAAGCCGGGCAGCAACACGCCGACTTTTAACATTCTGCTTATCGGTGCGTTGTCATTTGCCGGCGCGGTCTTACTAAATTACGTTGGCAGCGCCTATGAACACGCGGGCGAACTGCTCAACTTCGGCGCATTCCTTGCGTTCATGGGAGTGAACTTCGCAACGTTTTGGCAATTCAGTATCGCCAAACAACAAGGCTATCGAACGCGCTTCCTGCGCGACTCAATTCTTCCGCTGATCGGCTTCTTTTTCTGTGGGTTGATCTGGTGGAACCTCAATCCCTTGGCGAAAACAGTTGGCGGAATCTGGTTTGCCGCTGGCCTGCTCTACGTGGGAATCAAGACCCGTGGATTCCGCGCAGCGCCGGTAATGATCGACTTCAGCGAATCGTAAATCGCGCAGCGCATTGCTTGTCATTCCGAGCCGTCGCGTTTGCGCGACAACGAGGAATCTGCTTGTCCCGAGGGAAAAGCAGATTCCCGTTCGACTCCTTCCCTTTGGTCAGTCGCTCAGGGCAGGCTCTCACCGCTAAAGCAGTTCGGAATGACAAATGGCAACAAACGAATTGTTACTCCACATTAAATCCACTGACCTCAACCACCGGTTTCGCCATGCCCAATTCGCCAGCGCGATACGTAGCACTAATCTCCCGCTTCTCGCCCGGCAGAAGCGACACATAGTTGTCCTGCCAGAGCACCGGCAGAATTTCTTCGCCAGCTTTGCCTTTGTCGACTTTCAAACGTACAAAAAATGCCAGGTTCTTTGACGGATTTTCCAGCGTCACATGCGTGACTTCATTTTCCCCCTGGCGCTCGCTGTGATCTGAAACATTCAGCTTCACCTTAGGCAACTGCGAGAGGGAAGTGAAGTCAGCGTAGGAAAGCGTCGGAGTCACGTACCACGTGGATTTTGCCCAGTCGATGGTCTCTTGTTTTGTTGAAAGCCAGTAGAAATTTGAGCCAAGCTGTTTTCCGCTGGCATCAGAGATCCGCAAGTCGACAAAATACGTGGGACTCAGACCATCGATTTGTGGGAGAGTAGTGACTTTTACTACGCCATCAGAGGGCACATCGACGGTGCTCTCGTTCGAAAACTTCCCCGTCATGTCCAGGTTGAAAACTTTCGTTGAGACCTTCAGGCCTTTGGCATCTTCGTAGCGGCTGTTCACGACATAAATGCTGTTGTCGTCGTATCCGTAAACGGGATCGAGCGCCTGCATGGCAGTTTTTGCGCCGAAATATCCGCCGCCCGGCCGCATATACCAGTCGTATAGGTGCCAGATCATCGAGGGCCAGGCATTGTTCAGCATCCACTGAATCACACCGCCGGAAGTGTACTTGTTGCGGCTATAGGCCTCGTACATGGCGCGGATACCTTCGTAGGCCTGCGCCTGCGACTTCATCGTGTAGTCTTCGAGATTCGCCGCCGCCCCATAGCGCGCGTTCAGCGCGTCTGTGAACACGTGGAGGTCCTTGAACGCGCCACCACCCGCGTGGAAGTTCCACCAGTCGTCAATCGGCCACCAATGTTCTTTCGGCAGCATGGTCTTGATTGTCTCGATCGGCGGAACCGCAGGGCCCGGGCTGGTTTCAGTGTTGAATCCGTATCCACCGCCGCATCCGCCCTGGTTGCAGGTTTGCGGATGATTGGCCACCAGCGAGTCCTCCATCCAGTATTCCGGCGCCACGTACTCGTATGGGCCGCTCATCTTTACGCCGCTGTCGCCTGTGACTGTGGTCGGTTTGCCGGTAGCTGATGAAATTGTTGGATTCGGCCACAGCAACTCTTTCTCAACTCTCAAATAAGTTTCTTCGACATCCGGGGGCGGAGGATTGTCGCTGCCATTCAGCCAGACCAGAAGGCTGGGATGGGCACGCAAGCGATAAATCTGATCGCGGAGAGATTGCTCGGCGATCTTGTAGTCTTCCGGCTTCCAGTTCGGCCAGTGTTCCCAGAAATCGCAGCAGCACCATCCCGCCATAATGAGAATTCCGCGCTCGTCGGCAAGATCAAAAAATTCTTTGGTTTCGAGTTTTCCTTCAAGCCGGATCGTGTTCAGACCCATGTCCTGTACGTAGTTGAAGTTGTCGCGCAGGCGCTGAGAATTCTCGCGCAGCATCATGTCGGGCGACCAGCCGCCACCACGAATCAGGAATTGTTTGCCATTGATAGAGAACACACGCTTGCCATTCGCGTTCAACTCAGACGTGATCTCGCGGATTCCGAAGCGAGTTTCGCTCGAATCTGAAACTTTGCCGTTCGCTTCAACGCTCATCGCGAGTTTGTACAGCTCTGGTTTGCCCGCCTGTGACGGCCACCACAAGCGGGGGTTGTCGATGTTCAACTGCGAAACCTGGGCAGGATCAAAGGTGAAGTCCTTCTGCTCATTGGGCGCGAGCTCTACATCCTGTGAAAACGATGCATTCTCAATTGAGCCCTTCAGGACTGCTTTCACGGGCTGACTGGTTCCGTTTTTCAGCAGCGCCGTTACGGTTAAGTGCGCTTTGCCGTCCGCATCGACTTTTGAAACTACCGTTGGGTAACGCAGCGCGACCGGTCCGCTGGCGCGCAGTTCAACTTCGCGCCACAGTCCCATGTTCTTGTCGGGAGGTGCAGGGTTCCAATCCACAAATGTGATCGCAAGATCTTTTTCGGTGGGCGAGTATGTTTCGACGGCGAGCACGTTCGTTCCGCCAACGTGCGCTGCCTCAGTGACATTGAACTCGTAAGT
The DNA here is from genome assembly GCA_036770325.1 of Terriglobales bacterium. Taxonomy (GTDB): domain Bacteria; phylum Acidobacteriota; class Terriglobia; order Terriglobales; family Acidobacteriaceae; genus Gp1-AA145. The sequence goes on along the minus strand of DAIPJJ010000072.1, from coordinate 7,740 downwards.
GCGCCATGCTCCGGCGATATCGTCCTTGCCGGCTATTTTCTTCCCGTTCAGAAAGATATTTGCGCGATAGTTAATGCCACCGAAGTCGAGCCAAATGGTCTTGCCACGGAAGCTCTCAGGAATTGTGAACTGCTTCCGATACCACCAGGGCACCATGAAGGGGCTGTCCTGCTGCATGGGAATATTGGAAAAATTTGCGCCGATGGGGTAGTCCATGCCAGGCAGCTTGCGCAGGTTCATGCCGTAGTCGGGATCGGGATACACTTTCTGCTTCACGAGCGCAGCTACGACTGTCGTGGGAACGCTGACTGAATACCATCCTGTGGGAGCGAACTTCGGCGTGGAAACAACCTCTCCGGGCTTCTCGACTTTGCATGAAGACTGCAAAGACCAACCGTCACGCAAGAGAACGCTGGTTTCTGACGCGAGAGAGGCAGGCTGACTGGTTCGACGGGTTTGACTTTGCCCCTGGGTGACACTCGCCAGCAGCAGAATGGATATGCAGACCGAGAATATTTGTTTCTTCATGAAGTTCCTCTGGAATCGGCTTGGCTCAGCATTGATAGCATGCTCTATTAACACGTTTCAATAGCGGAATTCTGAAACTCATGCGAAGGCAGGTTCGGAGCCGGCTATCAAAGACGCGTGTACCCGCAGCTTCGTCTATAATCAGAGTTTCCGCTAAAATTCTGGAGTTTCCAATCACATGATTCGTTTTCTGCAGACGCCTGGGCCAATCAAGAAGATCGTGTTGGGTGGTCTATTGACTGTTGTTTGTGTGCTTATGGCCATCACATTGATCCCTGGCTTCGGCAGCTCAAACTACTTTACGAATACCACTCCGAACGTTGTGGCTACAGTCGACGGCCGGGACATCACGATAAACGAAGTCGAGCGGCAGGCCAAGCAGATGCTCAATCAGCAGATGCCCAAGGGCGGACCGCAGGCGTCTTCATTGCTACCGTTTTTTGCGCAGCGCGCCGCTGAAAATCTGATCAGCGAAAAGGCCCTGCTTGCAGAGGCGCAGCGCATGGGACTGCGGGCCACAGATGACGATTTGCGCGAGTACATGCGGCAAGGGCAGTTGGGACAAATGCTTTTTCCCAATGGCACCTTTGTGGGCCAGACGGAGTACGAGGATTTTGTTTCACGCAACGGCTACACCGTGCCGCAATTTGAGCAACTGGTGAAAGAAGACATCTTGCTGAACAAGCTGCGATCTTTGGTCACGGCGAGCGCGACGGTGGGTGAACCACAGATTCGCCAGCAGTTTGAAAAACAGAACACGAAAGTTAAGTTCAACTATGCCTTTTTCAAGAAAGAAGACATTCTCAAGGGCATTCATCCGACCGACACGGAGCTGAAGGCCTACTACGACCAGAACAAGCGAGCCTACGTCAATTCGATTCCGGAAAAGCGGCAGCTCAAGTATGTGGTCATCGACAACGCCCGGTTGATGGCTGAAACACAGGTCACGCCGCAGGAGCTACAGGACTACTACGACCAGCATCGCGATCAGTATCGCGTTCCTGAACAAGTGAACGTACGGCACATTCTGATCAAGACTCCACTGGCGGGAACGGACGGCAAAGTTGACCAGAAGGGCATAGATGCTGCGCGCGCCAAGGCACAAGACGTGCTCAAGCAGGTGAAGGCCGGCGGAAACTTCTCAGAACTGGCGAAGAAGTATTCGGAAGATCCGGGCAGTGCGAAGAATGGTGGATCGCTCGGCTGGATCAACCGGAACCAGACAGTTCCGGAATTCGAGAAGGCCGCGTTTTCGCTGCCGAAGGGTGCAACCAGCGACCTGGTGCAGAGCAGTTACGGTTTTCACATCATTCATGTTGATGACAAACATGACGCGCACGTAAAGAGCCTCGATGAAGTGAAAGCCCAGATCGAGCCGTTGATCAAGCAACAGAAGGCCGGTCAGGCCGCGCAACAAAAGGCAGAACGGATGCTGTCGGATGCCAGGGGCGGCAGTCTCGATCAGGCAGCAAAGGCGAACGGCTTACAGGTCATCACGACCGATTTTGTGGATCGTAACTCGGTACTGCCTGGGATTGGCAGTGATCCGCAGTTCATGTCGGCCGTATTCTCGCAGAACCAGGGAGCTTCGCCAGATGAGGCGCAAACGCATGGTGGATATGCGATCTACCAGGTGACCGCCATCAAGCCGCCCTCTACTCCGACTTTTGAAGAGGCGCGAAGCCGGGTCGAGCAGGAGTTCAAGAACGAACGGGCATCGCAGATGCTTTCACAAAAAACTCAGGAGCTCTCCGATCGTGCGAAAGCGGACCACGACTTGAAAAAGGCCGCGAAGGAGCTTGGTGCACAGTACAAGACCAGCGACCTCGTTTTACCGGATGGGCAGGTACCTGATATCGGATCGATGAGCGGCGGGGCGTCAGTCGCTTTTACGTTGAAACCGGATGAAATCAGTGGACCGATTAATTCAGGCGATACCGGAGCCGTGCTTACAGTGGTTGATCGGCAGGCGCCGAGCGATCAGGATTACGCGGCGAAAAAGGACCAGATCCGCGAGACCCTCGTACAACAAAAGCAGGCGGAAGTGTTTGAATTGTTCCTGGGGAGCCTGCGTGACTCCATGCAAAAAGCCGGCAAGATCAAGATCAACGAGAAAGAACTCGCAACCCTGACCAAAGCACGTTCGGAGGAGAGCGAGTAGCTGAAATCAGTGGTTAGTGATCAGTGGCTGGTGGTCAGTATCTAAAACATTTTGCCTTCTGGTTGACCATACGATCAGGGCAATCGATGCTAAGTACCAATCACGATCCACGATCCACGAATCACTGACCACTAGCCACTGACCACTGCATTCCATGACTTTCCCTCGCTCGACTGGAATTCTCCTCCATCCCATTTCGCTGCCTTCGCGTGGGGGTATTGGTGATCTTGGCCCTGCGGCCTACGAGTTCCTCGACTTCCTTGCCGCCGCACGCCAGGGACTGTGGCAGGTGCTGCCGCTGAATCCGCCCGCGAACGGAAATTCGCCATATTCTTCGACTTCAGCTTTTGCCGGAAACCCACAGCTCATCAGTCTGGAGCGTCTTGCTGAAAAGGGGTGGCTGAACTCCTCGTCACTTTCCAATCTGTGCGACAAAGTCGGGCCAATTGACTACGAGTACGTGAACCGCGAGAAGCGGCCGCTACTCTGGCAGGCCGCGAAGAAGTTTCTTGATCGTGCGAGTGGCGAGGCGCGGGCAAAATTCGACCGCTTCTGCAGCGAGAACGCCTGGTGGTTGGAAGACTACGTTCTATTCGACACCTTGCGACAGCGCCATGGCGGAAACTGGAGCCAGTGGCCTTCACAGCTTGCACGTCATGAAAATAGCGCTCTCGAAGCGGCGCGGCACGAGTTTGGCCCAGACCTTTCACTCCGACGGGTTGCTCAGTTCTTTTTCTGGGAGCAGTGGCACGCGCTGCGGCATTACTGCGCGCAGAAATCCATTTACGTAGTCGGCGATATTGCGATTTTTGTCGACTATGACAGCGCCGACGTTTGGGCGAACCGCGGACTATTCCGTATCAAGGATTCAGACCTTCAGCCGGAGGTGGTTTCAGGTGTTCCGCCAGATTATTTCAGCGCGACCGGCCAGCGCTGGGGCAATCCGCTCTACGACTGGAATGCAATCCGGGCGCAGGGTTATCAGTGGTGGGTGCAAAGGCTTCGCTGGGCGACGCAGACGTGCGACTTCATTCGGCTGGATCATTTCCGAGGCTTTGCTCAGTTCTGGGAGATTCCGGCAGACGAACCGACAGCAATCAAAGGCCGCTGGGTGGATGGACCGGGTGACGAATTTTTTAACAAACTGAAGCAGGAGCTCGGGGGGTTGCCGTTCTTTGCCGAGGACCTCGGCATGATTACCCAGGATGTGCTCGACTTGCGTGACCGGCACAATATTCCCGGTATGGCAGTCCTGCAGTTTGCTTTCGGCGATCCCGGCGCGCATGCGTATCTTCCGCATCGGCTGAACGCGAATCGCGTCATCTATACCGGAACCCATGACAACGATACCTGCGTCGGATGGTGGCACAACTTGAGTGAGAAAGAACGCACGGCTGTGCTCTCGCTGGTTGGTCCATGTGAGGATGGGCCGAACTGGGGATTGATTCGCCTGGCACAAAGCTCGCCGGCAAATCTATCGGTGGTTCCGCTACAAGATCTTCTCGGCTTGGGGAGTGAAGCACGCCTGAACACGCCGAGCACGCATACCGGCAATTATCATTGGCGCTGCCAGCCGGGAGTTTTGAAACCTGAAATCGCGAAGAAGCTCGCCGCCCTCGCCGAAGTGACAGATAGATTGCCGGAGAAGATTCCTGCTCCGAATCCCGAACAATTTTTCGCGTAAAAAAAGGCCGGCTGAAAGCCGGCCTTAAACACGTCAATAAACGTCAGAAGTCGAGTCTCAGAAATCGAGCCTCAGCGAGAACTGCATGACTCGCGGGCCAGCATCGGCCGTTATAGCTCCGAAGGGCGCGCTGTTGATGTCGGCAACGCTATTGGTCGGCAACGCAAAATTAACCTGGTTGAACGCGTTGTATGCTTCGGCACGAAATTCCAGTGCGTAATTTTCATGAAGTTGGAAATGCTTGTTTACGGAAAGATCGGTGTTTGAGAAGCGCGGCCCCCTCAAGTTGTTTCGGGTCGGACTCTCGAACCCGATCGGTCCAGTGAATGCAGCCTGCGCCGCCGCCGGATTCGCGAACAACTGGATTTGGCCGCTCACCGGATCATTGTGAACGCTGGTGCGAATATCAGAACGCTTTCCAATGAACAGCGCCGGGCTGTTCGCATTGAAGCTCACCGGAAATGCTTCGCTGACGGTGGTGAACGCGAATCCGCTATGCCACTGATTCAGAAATGCGACTTGCCAGCCACCAATGATTTGGTTTAGCCAACCTGATGCATTGCCGCCAATTGAACGTCCGCGCCCAAATGGCAGATCATAAAGGCCATCGGCGCTGATCAGGTGGGTGACATCAAAGTCCGAGTTGCCACGGCAAACGCGAAGCAGTATGGCGTCGCACAAGAACCCGCCATAGCCGCCGGTGGCGTTCGTACCAGTCGCATTGTTGGCAATGGTCGAACTGTTATCGATGGAGTGCGAGTAGGTGTAGTTCACATCGAACTGCAGACCATGAGACAGCTTCTTGTGCAAGCTGGTCAGCAATCCGTTGTAGTTCGAGTAGCTCTTGTTGCCGAAATAGAGCTGACTGGAGAATTGAGGGTCCAAGCCAACGTTTGCGGGTATCATTGGCGCCCCTTGCCCTGCATATAGCGCTGCAAAAGTGTCGCCCATATCTCCGATGGCAGGCAGCGGGGCAAAAAAGTCGTTCACGAAACTCGCGCAACTGGGTTCACCAAAATCTTCACACGTGCCTCCGTAGTTTGCTGTCAAGGTCGGATTGATCACGTTCTCCCAAAAGGCGTTTGGTGTGATCGCACTTCCATTCCGCGATTCGAGCGAAAGCTGGCTGAACGCCGACACAAGATGCTGGCCTGACACTGGATCCACAAAATCCACCACCTGTCCCGCATCTCCTCTCGAAAGCAGTCTGTGTCCGAAGCGCCCGAAGTAGGTGCTCTCCAACAGGAAATTTCCCGGCAGTTCACGCTGAATTCCGAAGGTGACAGTTTCGGAATAAGGCGTGCGGTAGTTTGGATCGACTGCGAGTTCGTTTTGGTTACCGACGAGACCGCTGAATTTGTACGGCGATCCGGCGGGCAAGAGATAAGGAGTAGTCGGTACTTGTGCCGGCTGTGGCGCGAGAAGCGCAGGCAAGGTGTCTGTACCGGTGAATCGAGGATCGGTCGCCAGACCGCTCGAGAACACCGTCGGAATCGTCTGCCCGAACACGAATGAACTCTGATCGTTGAAGAAATTGATGGCTGACATGATCGTGTGGTCGAACACGATGCCAGCGCCGGCACGGATTACTGTCTTGCGGTCTCCCAGCACTTTTCCGAGCACGCCATCTGGAAAGGATGGGTTGTAGGAAATGCCGAGGCGGGGGGCGAAATCATGCCAGTCAGGGTGAAAGTATCCAGGAGCGTGATTTGCCTTCCCGGCAAAGTTGTAAAGCACGGTTGGGACCGCATCATCGCCCGAAATCCCTGCTTTGGCGGCAGCTGCGCGAATGTTGTACATGCTGGCGAAATCAATATTCGGTGCTGTTTCAAATCCGTTCATTTCGTATGGCACGGAATAGTATTGCCACCGCAAACCGTATGTGGCGGTCAGGTCGTTGCGTACGTGCCAGGTATCTTGCAGATACAGCTCTGTCTCGTAGTAGCGGTAGTTGCGATTGTGACCTGTGCCCTGTGGCAAGGGATCAAGGTTATGCGCGTTGTTATATGTACTGCTGACGTTTGCGATGCGACCCAAGGCAAATGTGTACGCCTGGCTCCAGTCTCGTGTAGCAGTTCCACTGGGTGTGAGCATGTCGGGAGGGCTGTTCGCGGCACCCAAGCTTGTGACAGGATCTCCCAGCCCAATCGTTACGTCATTGAAGTCGCTAATTAGAGTGCTGCTGTCCTTGATTGGCTTGAATGTTCCGCCCACCTGGAAGTTGTGATTGCCGCGGATGTAGTTAAAATCGTCCTTGAATACTGGAATCGGGACTGTCCGGCTTTGGCTCGAGCCGTCAGAAAACGGCCGCGTAAGCTGGGCGATGTTCGACGAAGACGGCATGAAAGTGCTGAACTGATTTACTCCTGTAGGATTGAACACAGTGGGGAAGCCCAGGACTGATCTTGTTTCCCCGAAGTTGAACTGATTGATTTTCGTGGTGCTGATCGTCCACGTGTGCCCGATGACAAAAGCCCAACTGTGGTCGACGATTTTGTGGGTTATCGGATCGCCGGGAAATATTTCTGGAGCAGCGAAGTTCACGGCATCACCCTGATCGTTCCGATAAATGCTTACACGCCCGAACAATTTCATTTTGTCTGAAAGGTTGTAATCGATTCTCGCGACGTAATCGTTGCTTGTCCTGTGCGCCGGCGCGTTCCACCGGAAGCCTCCAGTGTTGACGCCATCTCCTTGTGTTAAATCGTTCGCGTGTGGATAACGGCTGTTAATCAGGTCCAGCAAAGCCTGGTCAGGGCCGATTCCCGCAGGATCAAGGCTTGTATTGGAGGCCGGCCAAAAGCTAATGCAATTCGGAGTTGTGTTGATTCGGCTGGTGAATACGCAATTTGGCTGGTTATTGATGTAACCGACATTACCCTGGCGGAATTGATCTAGCGGCACAGTGTCTGAAACCGAAAATTGCTGCGCGTCCCTTCTTCCTTCGTAGTTAAAGAAGAAGAACAGCTTGTCTTTTATGACCGGCCCACCAAGGCTGGCGCCGAACTGGTTGCGAGTGAGCGCAGTCCTGGGAAGAATTGGGTCTTGCCGCTTATTGAAAAAGTCGTTTGCTTCAGTAGCGGCCGTTCGGTTGTATTCGTATGCCGATCCATGCCATTTGTTGCTACCGCTCTTAGTGACCAGTTGTACCTGTGCTCCGCTTCCTCGTCCTTCGGCCGAAAGCGGGTTGGCTGTTTCCGTTCGCATTTCCTGTACGGAATCGATCGGGGCCTGCGCGGTCATGGCGAATGCTTCGCCGGTACCAAAGTCGTTTGTATCCATTCCGTCAAGCGTGTAGTTGCTTTGGTCGCCACGCGAGCCAGTAACAGCCCCGGCGCGGCTTCCTAGGGTGTCATCGTTGCCGCCT
>DAIPJJ010000071.1:0-19462 GCA_036770325.1 Terriglobales bacterium | reverse complement strand
CATTGCGCACTTCGGATCGTCTTGCGCAACCCGCCTGAAGGTGGCCTCTGCGGTCTCGAATGCGAACGAGTGCAGCAAGGCAACTCCGCGTTCAAATTCGCTCTGCACGGCTGGTGCGCAGGAGGTTGGAAAGTGTACAGCACCCAATTGCTGCTCGGTCAGGCTATGTTCATGGTTGTGTTCTGCAAATGCTCGCGCGGGAACAATGGGGGCCAACAAAAGCAGTGCAGTGAGTCGATACACTGGAAGCTCGCAGCAGGAGTCTACAGTTATATGGAACGCGCGAGCAAGAGAGCGTTCCGAATTCTGTTGTTCCGGCGGTACGACACTGCGGAACTGAGTCGGACAAGAATGTCCGACCCACATGGGAAGCTGTCATCCTGGCATTGAGGAGCGCTGCGGCAAATCTGCCCTGAACAAAGTCAAACCTGCTACCCACGCCTGAGTGCGATTACCAGAACGGGCCAGTAAACAGTCGAAGCACGCTGGCATCGAATGGGTGCAACAAATCCCATAAAGGAAAATTCAAATGAGCACTCGCAGTTTCGGTGAACCGGAAGACAGGGTTACAGGCATGGTCGAATCGCAGACGGCCAAGTTCCCGTCTTCAACATATCTGGCAGCAGCTATCAGCGCGATGGGAGTTTCAGCCCTGTTGAAGATTTTTGGAAAGAACAGTTGGGCGCTGTTCGTTGGGCAGTGGGCGCCGTCGTTCCTGATTATCGGCGTGTACAACAAGATGGTGAAGCAGCACGGGTCAGACGCGTACACCGGCCAGCGCGCGGCATGATAAGAAGTTCGAAGGGTCGGACATTCTCGTCCGACCCTTTTGACTTGAACTAATGCGACTGTCCGGGTGCCCCGTCCTTGTCGCGTGAATTGTACGAGACAGAGCTCGCCCCGAGCGCAGTCAAGGGGGCGGGGAAGTTGACGTTCCTCAGTTGATATCGATCTCGAGCTACCGCTCCAGCCCTCGTTGCGCGATGCCGATGTTGTCGCGAGTGGAGTTCTTGACCATGTACATCATTTCGTCGGCCTGGCGGATGATGTCGTGCGGAGACTTCGCGTCGTGCGGGTAAGTGGCAAGCCCCATTGAGGCGCGTACGTTCAGGTTCAATCCTTCATCTTTGCAGAATTGGCTGCTGCGAAGAGAATCGCGCAGGCGGCGGGCGACAATCAGCGCGGAATCTTTTCCGGTCTGCGGGAGAAGAACGACGAATTCGTCGCCGCCGTAACGGAATGCGAAGTCGATCAGGCGAAGTTGCGCTTTGATCAGGTATCCAATTTCGGCAAGCAGCTTGCTGCCAATCAGGTGGCCGTGCGTGTCGTTGACCTGCTTGAAGTGATCGAGATCGATGAAGAGCACGGAAAATTCATAGCCGAAGCGGGACGAGCGATAGACCTCGGATTCGAGCGTCTTATAAAGATGACGTGCGTTGTAGAGGCCGGTGCAATCGTCGGTGATGGTCAGTTCCTGGATGCGCTCAACCGAGCGCGCATTTTCGATTGAGATGGCGGCGTAGTCGCAGAGCGATTGAAGGAAAAATGACTCCTGCTCAGTGAAGTGATTCATGTCCACATTCACGAGTTGGATGACGCCGAGCACGCGCAGCTTGGATTTCAGCGGGACGCAGATGATCGACTGAGTTTCCCATTGCGTGACTTTGTCGATGCGCTTGCTGAAGCGTTTGTCTGCGCTGACATCGGGAACGATCAGCTTTTCGCCATATTTCGCTACGTGGCCGGCGATGCCTTCACCGACTTTCAGGCGGACATTCTTCAGCGCTTCAGAGGCTTCGCCGACGGCGATCGCAAAGTACAGTTCCGCTTTCTGCTCATCCACCATCAACAGGGACCAGGTGTCCGGACGGAAGTATTCCGCCATTTTTTCCATGATGGTCTGCAGGATGGAATCGAGGTCGAGCGAAGAGGTCAGGGCCTTCGCCACGTCATGGAAGATGCTCAATTCCTGGTTCTGACGGGCAGTCTCCGCTCCTGCGGCGTTCGACATCAATGGGTCCTTTGCTGGCGTGAGTTGTCAGAATTATAGGCACCGGCGGGAACCAGGAGCAATGAACCATAGTAACTGCGTTCCTGCCATGTAAAGAGGAGAGTTAGTGAGAAGTGCCGAGAGCCTTCAGCAAGTGTAGGGGCGGCCTCCAGATCGCCGCCTGAGCAGCAAACTCTCGCCCCGCTGATCCCCATTCCGCCCATCCCAATTTCCACCCAGGCTGCCGCTTTCCCCTTTTGCTGATAACTGGTTCAATTAGGCCAATTTACGTTGCGCCTGTGGGGGTTCTTTGCTAGCCTTTTGTGAAGACTGAAATAAGCTCAGGTTCCCGCCTACTCCCGCGTGACCCGGCCCACCAGGCTGTTTTTGAGACGGCGTCGTGCGCAGTTGGCTTGATACGAAAAGTGAGTCGGATTTCAGCATCTGATCAGAAAATTCCCGGGCACTTCCGCCGATGGTTCTGTGAAGGAGAAAAACTTGTCATCCCGTAACCCATATCTTTTTACGTCTGAATCTGTGACCGAGGGGCATCCGGACAAAATCGCCGACCAGATTTCCGATTCGGTGCTTGACGCCTGTCTGGCCGAGGATCCCACCAGCCGCGTAGCCTGCGAGACACTTCTCGCTACCGGGCTGGCCGTAATCGCCGGCGAAATCACTACCAAAGCTTACGTCGATTTCCAGACTCTGGTCCGTGGCGTGATTGCCTCCATCGGCTATAACAACGCCCTTTACGGGTTTGACTCGAACACCTGTGCTGTGATCTCCAGCATCAACAAGCAATCCGGCGACATCGCCATGGGCGTGGACACCGGTGGTGCCGGCGACCAGGGGATGATGTTTGGGTATGCGTGCAGGGAGACGGCGGAGCTGATGCCGATGCCGATCCTGCTGGCGCATAGGTTATGCCAGCGGCTGTCCGAAGTCAGAAAGAGCGGGAAGCTGCCGTATCTGCGGCCGGACGGGAAGTCACAAGTCACGGTTGAATACGACGCTAACCACAAGCCGGTTCGCGTTGATGCCGTAGTGATTTCGACGCAACATGCGGAGACGGTCACGAACGACGATCTTCGTGCCGATATGTTGAAGCATGTGATTCAGGCGACGATCCCGGCGGAGTTGCTGGACGCGGACACGAAGTATCACATCAATCCCACCGGACGATTTGTGATCGGCGGACCGATGGGCGATACGGGCCTGACCGGCCGCAAGATCATTGTTGATTCATACGGCGGGATGGGACGGCATGGCGGTGGAGCATTCAGCGGAAAAGACCCGACGAAAGTCGATCGCTCGGCGGCATATGCGGCTCGGTACATCGCGAAGAATATTGTTGCGGCGGGATTGGCTGACCGGTGCGAAGTGCAGTTGGCGTATGCGATCGGTATTGCAGAGCCGGTGAGTGTGCTGGTCGAGACTTTTGGGACCTGTAAGGTCGATCCGGCGAGCCTTTCGGAGCTGGTGCGGTCGCATTTCAAGCTGACGCCGAAGGGGATCATCGATTCGCTGAAGCTGCGGCGGCCGATTTACGCGAAGACTGCGGCGTATGGGCACTTTGGGCGGAACGATCCGGATTTCACTTGGGAAGCGACGGACAAGGCTGCCGCGCTGGCGAGTGCGGCGGGACTGAGAGAACCGGTTTCGGCGGGAGCGAGGAAATAGTTCGAAGTAAAAAGCTCGACCACAGAGGACACGGAGTTCCACAGAGGAACGCCGCAGAGGTCGATGAAGTCAAAATCCCCGCCCCCTCCACTGCGCTCGGGGCAAGCTCTGTCTCGCACATTTCGCGAGACAAGGACGGGGCACCCTCAGGTTTATTTTAGATTCACTAATCACTGACCACTAGCCACTGAATTCAGGAGAAGCATGTCAACCACTTCGACGCAATTGCAAGCTGATATCAAAGGTGTAGAGTTCGCCGATCTGGGAAAGAAGCGGATCGAATGGGCCAATCAGTCGATGAAGGTCCTGCAAATCATCCGCAAGGAATTCATCAAGAACCAGCCACTGCGCGGGACGCGCATTTCGGCCTGCCTGCACGTAACCGCCGAAACGGCGAATCTGGCTATTTGCCTGCGCGACGGCGGCGCGGATGTTGTGCTGTGCGCATCGAACCCGCTTTCGACGCAGGACGATGTTGCGGCCAGCCTGGTGCGCGATCACGGAATCGGCGTTTTCGCGATCAAGGGCGAAGACAACGACACTTATTACAGCCATATTCTTGCGGCGCTCGATCATAAGCCGCACATCACCATGGACGATGGCGCCGACCTGGTCAGCATTCTTCATACGAAAAGACAGGACGCGCTGGATGGCGTGATCGGCGGAACGGAAGAGACGACGACCGGCGTGATCCGGTTGCGCGCGATGGCGAAAGAAGGCGTGCTGCAATATCCGATTGTTGCGGTGAACGATGCTGACACGAAGCATTTATTCGACAATCGCTATGGAACAGGTCAGTCGACGATTGATGGAATTATTCGCGCGACAAATTTCCTGCTCGCAGGCTCGAAGTTCGTAATTGCCGGCTACGGCTGGTGCGGACGCGGACTGGCGAGCCGCGCGCGCGGAGCTGGAGCTGAGGTCATCATCACGGAAGTCGATCCGACGAAGGCGCTCGAAGCGGTGATGGACGGGTTCCGGGTGATGGCGATGGCCGACGCAGCGAAGATCGGCGACGTGTTCTGCACGGTGACCGGCAACAAGAACGTCATCACGAAAGAGCACATCGACGTAATGAAGGACGGCGCTATCGTCGCGAACTCGGGACACTTCAATGTCGAGATTGACATTCCCGCGCTCGAGAAGATGGCCTCATCAAAGCGCACGACGCGGAACTTTGTCGACGAGTATTCATTGAAAGATGGAAGAAAGATCAATCTGCTCGGCGAAGGTCGGCTAATTAACCTGGCTTCGGCTGAAGGGCATCCGCCGTCGGTGATGGACATGAGCTTTGCCGATCAGGCGCTCTCGGTTGAGTACATGGTGAAGAACCACTCGACGCTTGAGAAGCGCGTCTATCGCGTGCCGGAAGAACTCGATAAGCGAGTAGCAAAGCTGAAGCTCGAGTCGATGGGAATTAAGATCGACAAGCTCACGCCGGAACAGGAAGAGTATCTGGCGGGGTGGTCGGAAGGAACGTAGCACTCAGCATTCAGCGTTCAGTGAAAAAGGGCGGCTCGAGCCGCCCTTTTTGTTTGCCCCTGAGCGACTGACCGAAGAGCAGGAGTGGAATGGGGATCTGCTTCTCTAGGGACAGCACGTTCCCCGCCCCCGAAAAGCTTCGGCGCAACAGCTCTAGTAGGGGAAAAGCAACAATATTGATGTCCGCAGCTTCCAACGGGCTTTTACCCTGGCGTGATATAACTTTCGCTGCTCATTCGGAGGGAACCATGGCGACGCAGGAAGATGTCATTAAAGCCGTGCAGTCCGGAGATGCGGCGGCGCTGAAAACATTCCTGCATGACGATCCCGCGCTCGCTTCGGCTCGTGATGGCAACGGCGTTTCGGCCCTGATGTATGCGTTTTACTTCCGCCAGCCGGAGATTGCCAACCTACTTCTTGCCGCAAAATCCGAGCTGGACATCTTTGAAGCCACGGCTGCGGGCAAGTCCGAGCTTGTTTCCGAAATCACAAAACGTGATCCGGAAGCAGCGAAACAGTCGTCTCCCGACGGCTTCACTGCCCTGCACTTTGCCGCATTTTTCAATCACCAGGAGATCGCGCGCGATTTAATTCGTCACGGGGCCGATGTTGCGGCGGTCGCAAAGAACGCTATGAAGGTATCTCCCATCCACAGCGCCGCCGCTGCGCACAGCACCGAAATCGTCCGGCTACTTCTCGAGCAAGGCGCTCCTGCAGACGCCAGGCAACAAGGCGGATGGACTGCTCTTCATGAAGCTGCACAGACCGGCAACCTAGATATGGTGAGCGATCTTCTTCAACATCAAGCCGATCCACTCGCCAGAAACGATGACGGCAAGACTCCGGCAGATATGGCAGCACAAAAAGGACACACAGAAGTAGTGAAGATGCTCTCCAGGTAGCTATTCCCTGCGTTTATCACGTGCCAGCACGTGCCGTCAGCGACCGGCACACACTCCGCTACAAATCATTCTGTATATCTGAAATTTCGTCATTTCGGCGCTGGCTCCGGCGCGGGCGGGTTGAAGTTCACCTTCGGCACTTCGCGCGAACCTTCAGACGCGGCGAAATAGGCGTCGTTCCGCTTGAATCCCAGGCTGGAGGCAAAGACATTGTTCGGGAACTGCTGCACGTAGACGTTGTAGTCTCGAAGCGTGTCGTTGTAGCGCTGGCGCTCGACGGCGATGCGGTTCTCGGTTCCGGCAAGTTCATCTTGCAGCCGCAGGAAGTTTTCGTTTGATTTCAGTTGCGGGTAATTTTCTACGATCAGCAAGAGTCTGCCGAGCGCGCCATCCAATTGAGAGTTGGCAGCAATCTTCTGCTCGGGTGTACCCGCGGAGAGCAACTGGCTGCGCGCCTTGGCGATGTCGCCAAACACAGTCTGCTCCTGCTTGGCATAGCCCTTTACGGTCTCAACCAGGTTCGGGATCAGGTCGGCGCGACGCTGCAGCACGATATCGACCTGCGACCATGACGTTTTGACAGCTTCGTTCTTCTGCACCAGCGTGTTCTTGACGCTGATGTACTTTCCGACTGCCAATAAAATCAGAACGACAATCGTGATAAAAACGATCGCGAATTTGCTCATGACCTCTCCTTTTTGCGCATCACCCTGCCGCGCTGAACCGTACAACCATACGACTCAAGATCTTTGCTGCCCGAGCGTTCCCGGCATTTTATCCATTGCCGCGGCCACAGTTTCTATGGTAGAAAGATACCGTCCCGCCACGTCCGCTGCACGCAACTGCTTGCGATCCGCTTGCTGCGCTCGAACATCCATCAATTGTACGAATGCTGAGGGATCATAGTTCAGCCGCGCGGCGAGTGCCTGAACTGCCTCCCGCGAGTGCTTGCGCCCGTGTTCGCCCAATTCGATCAATGCGTGGCGGAACAATGTCGTGAAGGACGACAGCGAGTTCAGCATAACTTCCCAGACCGCCTTCTCGTTCGATCCGGCAAGCAACAGGTGCTGGCGAAGCAGGAATAGCTTCTCGCGCAACTCATATTCGAGCTGCGAACGATGCAGGTGCATCGGGACGCTTAAGTCCCGAAGGACATCCTCTCCGTAAACGACTCGGTACCGCTGCTTCATGTCGCTGAACTCAATCGAGAAAACATCGGCCGTGTCTTTAAGTTCCTGCGAAGTGAGCACCAACGGCGGCTGGTGCTTTTTCTTGCGCCACCAATCGACCGCGCCGGCGATCTTTGCCAAAGCCCCGAACGAGGAATCGCGCACAATGCAAAGCAGGTTGAGGTCCGAATACTGTGAATGAAATTCGCCATCGGCGGCGGAGCCGTAAAGCACCACGCTCACCAGGTTATCTTGAGCTCCAGAGCGCAGCCTGGAAACCAATTCATTCAGCAGTTCTTCATTACCCATAATCTTCTCCGTCACCAGCTTCCGCTGGCGCCACCGCCTCCGGACATTCCGCCCCCGAACCCTCCGAACCCTCCGCCCCCTCCACCGCCGCCACCCCCGAATCCTCCGCCGCCCCAACCTCCGCCTCCCCAACCGCCTCCGCCCCAACCACCACGGCCACCCCAGCGGCCTCGGCCACCTCCGCCGAAGAGCAGCCACCAGAAGAGAAGGCTGCGCAGCGGAGTACCAAGAAGAAGCAGAACGATAATGACGAAAACGACTATGCCGCCAATCGGGATCCCTTTCAATGTCTGTGGCGCGCGGTCACCCTGGTCCGCGCTGATTCCGGTCAACTGCACACCGGCATCTTGCGCGATCACTTGCGCAATGCTTTGCGTGTTCCGTCGTATGGCCTCGTCGTAGTTGCTTTGCTTGAGCAGCGGTACTACTTCTCGCCAGAAGCCGCCGACTTTGCCATCGGGCAGGATCGGTTCGAGACCATAGCCGACTTCCGTCCGATAGCGATGATCCTTGATCGCGATCAAGAGCAGCACGCCGCGATTCGTCGACTTATTTCCAATCCCCCACGTCTGGTAAAGCTTAACCGCGTAGCTCTCGATGTCATTGCCATCGAGCGAATTGATCGTGACTACTGCGATCTGGGCGTGCGCCTTCTCGTCCACTTGCCGGCAAAGATCGTTCAGCGCCGATTCACTGCCCGAGTCCATGACGTGCGCGAAGTCATTGACGTAGTTGGAGGGATGGAGGCTGGAGATCGGCTCTGCCGTCAACTGAGCAAACGGCAGTAGCAGAAAGGCGCATATGGCGAGCGCGCGGAAGGCGTTCTTCACTGCTGCCGGTCTTGTAGATGTTTGCTGCATCCTGATTGTCACTCCGCTCTTCAGGCGGTAAGTGACACCAATATCCACGTTAAGTGATACGCACGAAGCCGTGCAGTAGTTCTATGCAACGGACGCGAAAAAGTCCACTACCGCGCGTTCGGCAAAGTGCCCGTCGTAGCCATTCGGTTCACCGATGAATGAACAGTGCCCGCCGTCGTCGGCTTCGACGAATGTTATGTTCGGGTTGGCCGCAATTTTTCGCCGCGTCTCCGGCAGGATCCGGATAAACGGATCATTGCGCGCGTTCAGAATGTAAGTGGGGACTGCGATTTTGTCGATCACATTGGCCGCAGCCGAGCGCGCGTAGTAATCTGAGGCGCTTTCAAAGCCGCAATAGTGCGCGGTGATCTTGTCGTCCCAGTCGCGCAGGCTGCGCACACGGTTCATTCGTGAGAGATCGTAATGGCCAGCGAAGCACCGTGCCTTGTCGCGCATATGCGTCTTCAGTTTCCACAAGAAATATTGCTCGTACAGCCGGTTCACCGGTGCATGCAAGGCGTCAGCCGAGGCAGCCAGATCCACCGCAGGGCACACGGCTGCCACCGCACGAAATTCTCGCGGCCCTTGGCTTCCCCACTCGCCCGCAGCTTTGAGGACCAGATTTCCCCCCATAGAAAATCCGCAAAGCACGAATCGGGGCAGGTGGTCGATTTCCAGGAAGTGCTGCGCCACTGCCATCACATCCGCCGATCGCCCTGAGTGGTAGAGCGTAGGCGCCAGATGGTCGGTGCCTCCGCAGGTGCGCTGGTTCATCAGAATGACATTCATTCCCGCTGACAAGCCCTTCTCGGCGATGCCCATCATGTACTGCGATTCAGTCGAGCCTTCGAGCCCGTGCACAACAATAATCGTGAGCGCCGATTTGCGTTCCTGCTGCCAATGGCAGTGGCACAAGACGTGAATGCCGGACTCAACCTCGACCAGTCGCTCCTCTGATTGTCCAAGCGAGAATCTCCGGCGCATGAGGAAGCTGGCGATGGTTTGTACGTGTCCGCCGGAAAGAAACCGCCGCGACCGGAATGGCAGATGCGCCACGCGCCCGGAACTGATTGTTTCCACGACCTGATTTTAAATCCTGAGTGTGCGTACGGCTTTCTCACCCGCCCCCGTAAGAGCAACCCGGTATCAGCATGGCCAATCTCACCTCCGAAGTCACCCACAGGAGGACACGCGATGAAACATGTACGACTCGGAACCACGCTTGCCGCTTTCGTTCTGGGCGCGACGCTTACGCTTGCCACGAGTCCAAAGGCGCACGCCGATGACGCGCGCTCAAAATGCGAAAAAAGAGTAGATAAAGCGCATGAACACTATCGGCACGAAATAGCCGAACACGGCAGGCATAGCCAGCAAGCCGACGACGCAAAAGCCAAGCTGGAATCGGAATGGGACCGCTGTTATACGGAGGCCCACGGCTGGTATGACCCGAACCACCGCGAGTGGCGCACCGACCGAGACTGGGACCGCAGCTATGACTGGGACCATGATCGTGACCGCGACCGTGATCATGATCACGACCACGACCACAACTGATCGCTCAGTCGCGAACTAATGTACGAGGGCAGAGACTTCTGCCCTCAATTATTTCGCGAAAGTTTGATCTGGCCCGTCAGAAGCCGCGCATATTCAGAAGCTGCGCGAATTCAGAAGCTACGCATGTATGGAGAACGACTAGACCAGCGGCTGATCGCTTCCTGCGCCCATGCTGTCGTCTTGTCTTGATGACACGATGTACAGGGATTTGGAATTTTGTATTTGTCAGTCATCGCCGGAGAGATGAAACGGAACGTGTGTGCGTGAACGTTCGCTCCCGGCACCCCTTCGCTTTCAATTTGCGGCATGTGGCAGGCGACGCACTCGTTCCCACGGCTATCAGCTTTGTGGTGAGTGTGTTCCTCGATGCTCGCAGTGTGTGGGCCGTTCGGCGAACTCGGGCCGTGGCAGTCCAAACAAATTTGGGCGGCGGGTTCTCTTAACTGAGCGTAGTTGGTGGTTCCGTGGACATCATGACAAGTGGAACAGGTGATGCCGCGGTGGTACATCAGGCTCTGTGCGAAGTCATTGCCCTGCATGCGATTCTTGTGCGCGGTGCAATCCGGGAAGTAGTAGAAAGTGGTTTGGCCTAGCGTGCATTCTTCAAGTTTCCAGAAATCCTGGAGCCTGGACACCGGCTCGTAGCCAACCGGCCAGTCGTAGTATTTCCCCTCAATCGGATTTTTCAACGGCTGTCCTTGCGAATGGCACTGAATGCAGACATCGTTTTCGGCTACGGAATCAAACTGCGCGGGATTAAGAATATTGCTATTAAGCGGATGAGCAGCATGTTCGCTGCCCGGCCCATGGCAGCGCTCACAGCCAACGTTCCACTCGGCAACTTGCTTCGTATGTATGTCGTATCCCACGGAATGGCAGCCGTCACATAAAGGCCCGGTAGGTCTCTGCATATTGTCTGGCGGATAAACCGACGCCCACCAATCGCCGCCGCGAGGAACCACATACGGCCGCCATACATGATTGCCAATGTCCCACTGCACGGGCAGCGGGAAGTAGTCATCGCCGATTTTAGTGAAGTACCGCTGCTTCCAGATGCTTCCGTAAACGAACGCAACCTGATCGACCGAGAACTTGTGCACGTTGTTGGTGGCGGGGTTCGGAATGATCGCTTCCGGATGCGCTCGCGGATCGCGCACCACATTCGCCATTGGCGTTTTCTTCCATCGATCGTAGACGTCGCTGTGGCACTTCGCGCACGCTTGTGAGCCGACATAACTCGCGTGAGCTGCGATGCTCTTTGCCTCAGCCATTTGCTGCTGAGGGGCCGAGCGCAGGGTGCGAATAAAGAGAACCAGTTTCCAGACCTCGCCGGTGGCTCCGGAATGAGCATTTCCCCAGGCTGGCATACCAGTAAGCTGCACGCCATTTTCAATGATGTAGTGCAACTCACCGTCGGTCAGAGTCTGAGTTTTTGAGGACCGCAAATCAGGCACGCGGGGATACAGACTCGACCCGACCTGTGTCTTTCCGCTGCCATCGATGCCGTGGCAACCGGCGCAGCGAGTCAGGAAATAGTCGCGGCCTTGTTGCAGGTTGGCAGAACTGGCGTCAAAAGGGTCCTTCTCAGCGCGAGCTTTCCTCGGGATCCCCAGGTTCCGTATTCTGCGCGCGACCGCGGCTTCAAGGTGCGATGGAGTGCTGCTCGCGCGGAAACCATGCAGGATGAGCGCGGCGACTATCATAACCCCCGCGACTATAACTAGCGCGACAGCAAGTAGAACTACCTTCAGCGGTTTCAACGTCTGACTCGCAGCCGATTGTACCGGAATCTTATCGCCAAGCCGTCACGCAAAAAACGATGCATACGCGCCTGCATCCTGCGGTCTCGAAGAGTAGAATCGCATCGCGATACTAAGGATGGCTCCTAACGTGAGAATGCTCTCTTCTTTGCTCGTCACGATTATGTTTTGTTCCCCGTTGCTCGCGGCCGATCCCGGCCTGCATGTAGTCAAGACCTACAAACTCGGCGGAGAGGGCGGATGGGACTATCTGGAAGTTGATCCCGACGCGCACCGCGTCTTCATCTCGCGCAGCACGCACGTGATTGTCATCGACTCAGATTCAGGTAAGCAGGTTGGCGATATCCCCGATACTCCTGGCGTTCACGGCATAGCTCTGGCTCCCGAACTGGGTCGTGGATTCACCAGCAATGGGCGCGAGGGTAGCGTGACGATTTTCGACCTGAAGACGCTTAAGCCGATCAACAAAATTCAGAACGTCGGCGAGAACCCCGATGCAATTCTTTATGATCCGGCTACGAAGCGGGTTTTTACGTTCAACGGCAGGAGCCACGATTCGACTGCGATCGATTCTGCCGAAGGCAAGGTGCTCGGCAAGATTGCGCTCGATGGCAAGCCGGAATTCGGGGTGAGCGACGGCAAAGGCGAGGTCTTCGTAAATATCGAAGACAAGAGCGAGTTGGTGGCGCTCGACCCGAAAGAGTTGAAGGTTAAGTCGCGGTGGTCTCTTGCACCATGTGAGTCGCCCAGCGGACTTGCGATTGATCGCGAGGCGCGCAGGCTCTTCGCCGGTTGCGATAACAAAATGATGGCCGTGGTAAACGCGGACTCCGGAAAGGTGATTACGACTCTGCCGATTGGCGAAGGAGTCGATGCCGACCGTTTCGATCCGGCGACGAAATTTGCCTTTGCTTCCTGCGGCGATGGAACCCTGACCGTGGTGCACGAGGATTCACCCGAGAAATTCAGCGTCGTTCAGTCAGTCCCAACCGAACGCGGCGCCCGCACCATGGCGATTGACCTGAAAACGCATCACGTCTTTACGGTCACAGCGGATTTTGGCCCACGGCCTGCGCCAACCGCCGACAACCCGCATCCCCGGCCCTCGATCCTGCCAGGCACCTTCGAGGTTTTAGTCATAGGCAAATAGCTGGCGTACTCAGCATCTAAGAAATGCGCATGAGAGCTCGACGGCTTCTCACACTGCTCGCCTGTATCACGGGGCTTTCGCTGCCCGGCGCCTCTTATTCGGTACTGACGCATGAGCAGATCATCGATCTGGCGTGGAAAGACCAGATCCGGCCCATGCTCCTGCAGCGATTTCCGCAGGCCACGCCTGACGATTTAAGACACGCTCATGCTTTCGCTTACGGTGGCAGCGTGATGCCCGACATGGGCTACTATCCGTTCGGCAAGAAGTATTTCAGCGATCTCGTGCATTACGTTAGGAGCGGCGATTTTGTTGCCACGCTGATCGAGGAATCGTCGGACCTCAACGAATATGCCTTTGCGTTGGGAGCGCTTGCGCACTATTCATCCGACAACATGGGCCACCCGACAATCAACCAGGTCGTGGCAATTGAATTTCCCAAGCTGCGCGCGAAATATGGCGACGCAGTCACATACGCCGACGATCACAAGAGTCACATTCGCACCGAATTCGGCTTCGACATGGTACAGGTGGCCAAGAACCGCTATACCTCTGATCGTTTTCACGATTTCATTGGATTTGAAATCGCTACGCCGCTTCTCGAACGCGCATTCCTGAAAACCTACGGATTGCAGTTGAAGGATGTGCTGGGCAACGAAGGTCTCGCCATCGGCAGCTTTCGGCGAGCGATAAGCATTGTGGTTCCAGAAATGACGCGGGTTGCGCTGTTGAACCGGCGCGCTGATTTGGTTCGCGATACACCGAATTTCGATCAGAAGAAATTTCTGTATCATCTTTCGCGCGCCGACTACGAAAAGCAATGGGGCAAAGGGTATCGCAAACCGGGGATTGGATCCCGCATCTTAGCTTTTCTTCTACGCATTATCCCGAAAGTCGGTCCGGCGAGCGCGCTGGATTTCAAAGTGCCCAGCACGCAAACCGAAGACATGTACATCAAGAGCGTGAACAAGACGGCCGATGACTACAGTTCGCGGCTCCATCAGGTCGATGCGAAGGACTTGGATTTCCCTGACATGGACTGCGACACAGGCAAGCAGACTCACGCGGCCGAGTACCCGCTCGCAGACTCTACGTATTCAAAACTGCTGCTTGATTTGAAAAAGCATGACTTCTCTACGGTGACGCCAGAACTGCGGGCGAATATTCTCAGCTTCTACTCTGACCGCGCCGCGTTCCACGGCAAAAGAAATCACAAGGGATGGAAAGAAACACAACGGGCACTCGCAGAATTGAAGACGTCAGGAAATATGCCTGCTACGGGTCAGCTCGGTTCATCCGGAAATTAGATCAACTCGGCAACGAATTCCTGTAAACTGAGTGGCTTTATCGCGAGGCCCTGATGAGCGCTCCGGTTCCACCTGTTCCCGATGACAAGTTCTATCGCGCCAAAATTCTGAAGAGAGTCGATTTTGCTGAAGACCTATGGATGATTCGTGTCGATCCTGGCGGCGCATTTTCATTTAAGCCGGGTCAATACGCCACGCTCGGCGTGCAGGGTCCGGAGAAAAGGATTGAGCGCGCATATTCCATCGTTTCCTCACCGCTAGAGAAAGAAATTGAATTCTTCTTCGAGCTTGTGCCGCAGGGCGAACTCACGCCGAAACTGTATCAACTGAAGGTCGGCGACGAGATGCTGATGCGGAAGTCGCCAAAGGGCTTGTTTACTCTCGACCAGAAAAGTGGCCGCACCAATCATTTCCTGGTTTCCACGGTCACCGGAATTGCGCCTTTTGTGAGTTATGTTCGAACGCTCTACCAGGGATGGAAAGACGGCACGTTCAAAGGCGAGCACAAACTTTTTATCCTGAATGGCGCCAGCCGCTCATGGGAGTTCGGCTATTGTGACGAGCTCTGCAAGTTCGCCGCCGAAGTGCCGTGGATGAAATACGTGGCAACCGTCAGCCGTCCATGGGACGACTCCAAGTGGACCGGTGAAATGGGGCGCGTGGATGACGTTTTGCGCAAGTATTCCGACCTGTGGGAGATCGATGGCACCAATTCCGTCGCTTATTTGTGCGGACATCCCGACATGATCGAGAACGGCAAGAGCATTCTGAAACGAATCGGCTTTACGAAAGAGCATTTGAAAGAAGAGGTGTACTGGATTCCGGCAAAAGAGGCGGCAGGAACGTAGCACCGGGAGGGCGCGGCTCCAGCCGTTCCGTAAGTTCATTACCGGAAGTGGACGGGGCGGCCGTAAGCCGCACCCCTTCAAAGCAAACCGAGTTGCCATGGACGAAGCTAGACTCCGAGGAGAAAAATGACTCTACGAGCGATTCGCAATTGTGCAGCCATCGCAGTCTGTGGATTGCTGGTAATCGCGGCCCACGCTCAGCAGCAAGTCGCCGCCATCCAGATTTCCGGCGAGCGACGCGTTAATTTCGATGGCAACTGGCGCTTCTATAAGGGTGATGCACCGGGCGCTGAGAATCCCGGCTTCAACGATTCGCAGTGGAAGCTGCTTCGGCTGCCGCACGATTGGGCAATCGAAGGTCCGTTCGACGAAAAGAACAATCCATCGACGGGCGGCCTCCCCGTTTCGGGCACCGGTTGGTATCGAAAATCTTTTCTTCTTCCAGAAAGCGCCAAGGACCGGATCTTCACCATCATGTTCGACGGAGCCATGTCGAACTCGACGGTCTGGCTGAACGGCGAAGAACTCGGCGGCCGGCCGTATGGATACTCGAGCTTTTACTTCAACCTCACGCCACATCTTCGCTTCGGCGCGGAAGCGAATGTGATTGCCGTTCGCTTACAGCCGGAGCCGAACGCCTCGCGCTGGTATCCGGGCGCCGGTATTTACCGCAATGTGTGGCTCGACATCACTGCGCCTGTACACGTAGCGGAGTGGGGCACATACGTGACTACACCGGAAGTTTCTGACGCGAAGGCCACAGTTTCGGTCAAGGCGGACGTGAAAAATGAAAACGAACACGACGCACAGGTAATAATTCGTAACAGCGTCATTGACGCATCAGGAAAGGTGATCGCGAAAGCGGCGGGTGACAAGACCGGAATCTCTGGTCAAGCTACACGAACGGTTTCCGCGAGCCTTACGGTTCCTAACCCGCATCGCTGGGACATGGGCGACCCGTATTTGTACGAGCTTGTGACTGAGGTGCTCGATGGCGACCGCGTAGTGGATAAATACACCACCTCGTTTGGCATCCGCACCATAGCTTTCGATCGCGACAAAGGTTTTCTGCTCAATGGCAAAGCGCGCAAACTGAACGGCGTCTGCCTCCACCACGACCTGGGAGCGCTGGGAGCCGCAGTGAATCGGCGCGCAATCGAGCGGCAGATTGAGATTCTGAAAGCCGCCGGCGTGAATGCGATTCGCACCAGTCACAATCCTCCCGCGCCCGAACTGCTCGACCTCAGCGACCGTATGGGCATCGTCGTGATGGATGAAGCTTTCGACATGTGGCGCATTCCGAAAGTCCCGAACGGCTACAGCAAGTATTTCGACGAATGGTCTGAGCGCGACCTGCGCGATTTGGCGCATCGCGATCGCAATCACCCCAGCATCATCATGTGGAGCATCGGCAACGAAATCCCCGAGCAGAATTCGCCCGATGGCTGGAAGATCGGGAAGCAACTGACCCAGTACTTCCATGAGGAAGATCCGACCCGGCCCACAACTTCCGCAATGAATCAGTGGGAAGCGGCGATTCGCAATCATTTTGCTGACGAGGTGGATGTCAAAGGCTTCAATTACGCGCCCACGCATTACGAGCAGATACGAAATGACCATCCCGACTGGGTCGTCTACGGTTCGGAGACCGAGTCATGCGTAAGCTCGCGCGGCGAATATCACTTGCCGCTGCTTGCGTATGAGAAGCCTCCATCACACCAGGTGAACAGCTATGACACGGTTGCGCCGGTGTGGGCGTATTGCCCGGATGTCGAATTCACATATCAGACCAAGCTGCCGATGGTTCCCGGTGAATTTGTCTGGACCGGGTTCGACTACATTGGCGAGCCGACTCCGTATTGGGAGTGGCGCAGCACCCACGAGGGCGACTGGCCTGCGCGCAGTTCTTACTTTGGCTTTGTCGATCTCGCTGGATTTCGCAAGGACCGCTACTACCTGTACCAGAGCGAGTGGACTACAAAGCCGATGGTGCACCTGGTTCCGCAGAACTGGAACCTGCAAGGTCACGAGGGAGAAACCTGGCCGGTTTTCGCCTATAGCAATGCAGACGAAGTTGAGCTGTTCCTGAACGGAAAATCTCTGGGAAGGAAGAAACGATTCTCGGAGCCGTTCGAGATTCCCGTTAATAAGCGCGTTAGCGATGATGGCAAGTTCGTGACGAAATTTCGCCTGCGCTGGGAAGTTGCCTATCAGCCTGGCACGTTGAAAGCTGTGGCCTATTCCGGCGGGAAGCAGGTCGCGGTCCAGGAAGTTCGGACGGCCGGCGCTCCGGCGCGGATCAAACTCACTGCCGATCGCAACCTGATTAGCGCTGACGGCGACGATCTTTCTTACATTACTGTGCGCATCGAAGATAAAAGCGGGAATCTCGTGCCGACCGCCGACAATCTGGTCCATTTCGATGTGAGCGGCGCGGGAGATATCGCCGGAGTTGATAATGGCAATGCCGCAACCACCGAACCGTTTCATGCCGATCACCGGAAGGCGTTCAACGGCCTGGCGCTCTTGATTGTTCGTTCGCGGAATGACGCGGGGAAAATTCATATTGTTGCGAGCGGAGACGGACTCACATCCGCGCAGTTGGATATACGTACGCAGACTTCCATGGCGAGAACGAAATGAACAGACGCACATTCACGCGAAATGCTGGGGCTTTGTTAGCGGGATCAGCAGTTATACCTTCGTTGACAGAGAAGCCGGTCTCGGCGTCTCCGCTCCCGGAATCTTCCGCAGCTCCGTTCCAGCTCTCTGTAATGCTGTGGACGGTTTTCCGCGACCGCCCATTCGAGCAGCGCCTCGAGAAGGTTGCTCAGGCCGGATACAAAAACGTCGAACTCGTTGGCGAGTATGAAAAATGGAGCGATGAGGATTTTGATCGCGCCAACGGCAAGCGCAAAGAACTCGGCATCACATTCGATTGCACCGCCGGACTGAAGCACTCGCTTTGCAATCCCGCCGAGCGCGAGGGGCTCATAGCTGAATTTCGAAAGACGCTACCCATCATGAAGCGGCTCGACTGCCCGGCGATGATTTTTCTGACGGGAAATGTCGTGCCTGGCATGTCGGCTGAAACCATGCAGCAGAGCTGTGTTGACGGCCTGAACGCCGCAGCCAAAGTGATCGAAGGCGAAAAGATAAACGGTGAGCCGGTGCGCCTGCTCCTTGAGAACATTGATCCCGAAGAAAATCCAAAATACTTTTTGACCTCGGTCGCACGCGGGTTCGAAATCGTAAAGGCTATCAATCATCCGCAGGTGCAGTTCCTGTACGACTTCTTCCACGAGCAGATTTCCGAAGGCAATCTGATCGAAAAGCTCGAAAAGAATATTCAGCACGTCGGTCTCGTGCACATTGCCGACGTCCCCGGCCGGCACAAACCCGGGACAGGCGAAATCAACTACGCGAACATCTTTCGCAAGCTGGCTGAACTGAAATACCACCGGATCGCTGCAATGGAATTCCTGCCGACCGGAGACCCTGTTGCCGAGCTGGCGGAAGCACGTGAATTCGCCATGAAATCAGCAGCCCTGTAAAGAATGCACTCCGGTGACGTGCTGCTAAACACCCCTGCTCCTCCATCTGCATCTCATGGGTTCCAAAAGGAGGGTTTCCCATGACGAAAGATCCGGTTTGCAAGATGGACATCGACGAGAAGAAAACCAATTTCCACTCCGAGTACGGTAACCGGCAATACCACTTCTGCTCAGAAGAATGCAAAGACACATTCGACAGTCAGCCTGAGCGCTACGCGACAACGGCCGCGTAAAACCGGTACGTATGCAAGCGAGGCGAACCAGCCTTTACTCGCTAAGGCAAACAAAAGGGGCGGCTCGCGCCGCCCTTACTGAGAACTGAGAACCGGCAACTGCCGTTACGTTCCTTCGCTCCACCCTACTAGGTTCTCCTCGCTGTTTAACGGCACCCTGCCTGAAAGCAAAGATTCTTGCTGAAAAACGGGATCACGTGATTCTGAAAACGGTCTGCCACTCGACTGGTGTGAGTGCCTGAATAGATTTCGAAGCTGTTCGCAATTCCGTATTTGTCGAGAACATCGTGTAACTTGCCGGTGTCGACCTTCAGACCATCCTGGTCCCCGACATCAAGCGCAATCGCGCGATACTGGCGAAGCTTTCCAATGTATTGGTCGATAAAAGCCAATGGCGCATTCGCGGTCCACTTCGCCAGCACTTCGGGTTGAGGTTCGCCATTCTTGAACGGCAAGTCAAGATAAAGCGGCGGATTCTTCGGGTCCGGAGACCATGCTGCCGCACTGGCAAGCGTCGCACGGGCAAAGAAACCCAACTTAGCTGAGTCCTCCGGATTCTTTGCTGACTCCAGAGCCTTCTCGATTTCAGGGTTCGCGGGGCCTGAAGGACGCGGTGACAGGCAGCATGGGCTCATAACGTACAGACTGCCGAACACATCCG
>DAIPJJ010000249.1:0-5083 GCA_036770325.1 Terriglobales bacterium | reverse complement strand
AGTTCCATGGTGCGCCGGTCCTGCTCCACGAATTTTGCAAATACAAACTTCAGCAGCGATGGCCCGAACGGCACAAAACGAAAGATGTTCCAGCATGCGACCACATCTATCCGGCAGCGATCACGCATGATCGGCGTGACCGTGGTTAAGGACGAAAACCAGTATTTCCCCGCCCGAATTGTTTCCAAGCGCAAATTCGGCAGCACGAAGTCGATAGTCGTGGTGATTGAATCTGCATCCGCATAAAGCCGCAGCAGCTTGTAAGGTGCACTGTTCGAACTCGGCGTATGCGCGCTCATGCGGAACCCATTCGGAATAGGCTCGAAGTGCTTCGTTTTTTCGTGAATGCTGTGCCGCGTGCGCCACCACCATGCCTGGTGCACAAATGGCCCATGCGCCGGGTCCATCAGCCCGATGATTCCGTGATCGATAGTCGAAGGCATGTCGGCAACGAGATAAGCGGTTCTGTACTTTTCGCTGAAGGTCGGGATTTCTGGCGCCGAACTCGATGGTTCGTCCCTTCGAGTGAAACCAGCGCCTGCTGGCCCGGGATCCGGAATGAAGACCCAGACAAAACTATCGCGCTCCTCGCAGGCATAATTTCCCGCGTAGATGCGGTCAATTCTCAGATTCTGATCTGCAGTCAGTGATGGGATCGCCTGGCATTGTCCACTGAGACCATCAAATTTCCATCCGTGGTAGCTGCACTCCACCTGCTCGCCATCGAACCATCCCGCCGATAGCGGCATGCCGCGGTGAGGACAGGCATCCCGCAAAGCAAAGGTTTTTCCGTTAAGATCGCGTCCGATCACGAGTGGAATTTCGAGCAGAGTAGCTCTTTGCAATTCCCCAATTTTCACCTTTTCTCCCGGCAGCGCGCGATACCAGAAGCCGGTCAGCATCAGTGAATCCGGTGCTTCGCGCCTGGGAATATCGGGAGTTGCCATGAGAAACGTCAGCGTAACATACAGATCGCGTGGATCGGCACTCCTTCGATTCGCTTCGCCAATGGCAGGCTTTCTCCGCGCTCTCGCTTGAGTTTTCTGCGTTCTCTGCGGTTAAGAGCTTTTGTAGTTCGTCGAAAAGAACCGCGGAGTTCGCAAAGACTATCCCAGATCGCAGAGAATCACTTGGGGGATGAACTGGCCTTTACCTGATCAGCGCTCAGCCTTGCCAGGGCCTTCTGCGCATCCTCGGAATACGGCCCGTGCGGAAGGATTTTCAAATATTCCTGATAATGCTCAACTGCTTCGCCTGAATTTCCCGTTTTATCCAGCGACTCGGCAAGCCGAAACTGCGCAATCGCGTCATTCGGCTTATAGATCAATGCGTCTTTGTAGCGTTCGATCGCAGCCTTGTAGTTTTTCCTTTTGAAGTAGAAGTCGCCCACTTCCACGTCCTTAGCTGCTTTGTGGGGGTTCCACGGATGCATCTCCTGCACATCGGAGGCCGGCTCATCGTCGTCGATCTTCGTGCCACTCAAGGGATGGTTCTTCGCGTCATCCTTCGGCGGGCTCAGGTCGATGCGCGTGTCCCGGCTGGAGCTCTCTTCCGCAGCCCGGGCGGCATCAGCCGCCTTATCCTGACTCGCCTGTGATGACGAGTCGTCGTCCTGGGCTACAGCGGTTCCAAACGAAAGCGCCATCGCACAGCAGAATGTGACGAGGAAAATACGCATGCCGTTCCTTCGCGAACTTTGCGAATACTTTGCGATCTTTGCGGTCAAAAGCTCCACCGATCTCTAACATTTTAACCGCAGAGCACGCAGAGGTTCATCGAGCGCGCAGAGACTTTGTTTTTCGTGTGATACAAAAAAAGGCCGTTCCTGTCACGGAACGGCCTGTTGGCGAAGTCCTCCGGGGAGGAGGGAAAACTTAGTTCGCGCCACCCGGGCCACTGGGGGCCGGCTGTTGCGTCTGTGCGCTGCTGCTGTTTGACATCAGCTTGATGTCGACACGGCGATTAGCGGCGCGGCCGTCGCGGGTCTTATTGTCCTGGACGGGTTTGTCCTTGCCCAATCCGATCAAATAAATTTTGTGCGCCGGAATGTTGTACTTCGAGCTCAGATACTGGATGACCGAATCCGCACGCCGCTGGCTCAGGTCATAGTTGTAGTCCGCTGGACCAGTCGAATCCGTTCCGCCCTCGACGGTGATGATGTATCCCTTCGTGTTCGGAACAGTCGTCGCCAGCTTGTCGAGCTCGTCTTTCGCCTGCTTCGTCAGGAAATCCTTGTCGAAGCCGAAGTGGACCGAAGTCTCGCTCACGACCTTGTAGTTGTCCAGATTCGCAACCGCATCCGAAAGCACGCCAACGCGATGGACCGCGTTATCAGCGAGCTGTTGCGCCTGCGCAGCCTGCTGTCCTGCTGCCTGGGCTTTCTGGTCCGCGGCAGCCGCGCGGGTGTTCACGTCCTGAATGCCGGCCTGGGCGCGCGCATCGACGTCTTTGATCGCTTTCGTATTCTGAGCGGTCAAATCGTCGAGCTCATTGGTCTTGTTAATAATCGGCGTAGTCTGCTCTTTGACATACTTCTTGCTGGCACAGCCGACCGACGCCACCATGCTGGCTGCCAGCGTAATCACTAACGAAGTGCGATTCATGTGTTGAGGACTCCTTCCTCTAATTTCAAACCTGGGGCAACAGTAACTGAGGATTCTGTGCCTTGGATCGAATGCGCTGGGGCACCTTCGATCAGAAATTAACCCGCCTGGAACGGGAGGCTTGTTCAGCCTGCCTTGTACCAGAGCACGAGAGTTGCCAACGTTACCCCGCGTCCCTGGTACTTCATAACCCGCTCATCACACAAGGCTTAGATGCCTCTCAAGTATATCGCCCGTTGTATGTAGCCGCTGGAAATCGAGGAAATTTTTATACGACTTTAGTGCTCTGGCATTTCTCTTGCAAATCCGGATGGACCCTGAAACCCGGTTAAAGCGGCTGTTTACCTCATAACTCCCCTAATCATCGGCCAAATTCGGAACTCGGAAACCAACCGCTTCAGAACTGATCAAATAGAATGTAGGCAGGAACTCCCTACATCCAATCACGCCTACCCTGACCATCGGCAGGGCTGGCCGATTTCCGACTTGCAATGGACCTTCAGCAGAAAATCCGGTCAATTCCAGCCCAGCCCGGCGTGTATCTCTACAAGAACGCCGAGGGTGAAGTGATCTATGTTGGCAAAGCGAAAAGCCTCCGCCACCGGGTCAGCTCGTACTTCCACGAAGGGCGCGTCGCAGATGCCAAAACCGGCACTCTGCTGCGCGAGGCCGTTGATGTCGATTACATCGTCGTTGCCAACAACAAAGAGGCCCTGGCGCTTGAGAACCACCTGATCAAGCAGAAACAGCCGCGGTTCAACATCCTTCTTCGCGACGACAAGACTTACCCCTACGTGAAGCTGGCATTGGCTGAGAAGTACCCGCGCGTTTATGTCACCCGCCGCCTGAAGAAGGACGGCAGCGCCTACTACGGCCCATACTTTCCTGCCAATTTGGCCTACAGGATCGTCGATCTTATCCATCGGAACTTTCTCGTTCCCTCCTGCTATGTCGATCTGCGCCGGGTCCACCCGCGGCCTTGCTTGCAGTTCTACATTGGCCGGTGTCTCGGGCCGTGCGTCGAAGGCCTGACCACGCCAGAGATTTACCAGGAGGCGGTTCGCGACGTGAAGTTGTTCCTTGAAGGCCGCACCGGCGATTTGTCGAAGTCCCTCCGCGAGCGAATGGCGAGAGCGTCTGAAGCGCAGGAGTTTGAGCGTGCGGCCAAGTACCGGGACCTGATCTCAACCGTCGAGCAACTACAGGAGAAGCAGCGTATCGCCGCAGTCGAGGGCGACGACGCCGACGTCTTCGGCTATCACTTCGAAAACGGCATGCTGGCCGTGAACTTGTTCCACATGCGCGGCGGCAAGGTGCTGGACCGGCGCGAGTTCTTTTGGGAAGACCTGCCGGAGTTTGAGAATTTTGACATTGTTGCTGATGAAGACACCGCGAATCGGGAGGGCACGGCTTCCAACGATGACGAAAACCAGCACGGGCCAACGGGGGAGGGCTCGGCTTCCAGCCGTGCCGTAAAGCTGTCCGTTTTAGTTCACGGCACGAGTGAAACTCGTGCCCTCCCGAATGCGTTCTCCCCTGCCGAATTCTTCTCTTCTCTGCTGAAGCAGCTCTACATCGGCCAGCCTTATGTCCCTCGAAACGTGTACGTCCCGGTCGATTTCGAAGACCGCGAGATGCTCGAAGAACTGCTCTCCGAGCAGTTGTCGGACAAGAATGTCCGACCCACACGAGTTCATATCACCGTTCCGCAGCGGGGAGACAAGCGGTCCCTTATCGACCTCGCCGCGAACAACGCCAAGCAGCTTTACGACCAGCGTTTCCGTGTCATGAAGCCGAACGCGCGCGCCATTCAGGAAGCTTTACAGGACGTGCTGAACCTTCCCGACCTGCCTAAGCGAATCGAATGCTTCGACATCTCGCACATCCAGGGCGCGGAAACCGTCGCTTCCATGGTCGTTTGGGAAGACGGCAAGATGAAGAAGTCCGACTACCGGAAATTCATCATTCGCACCGTCGAAGGTGTGGACGATTTTGCATCGATGCGCGAGGTTGTCACCCGACGCTACAAACGAATCCAGGACGAAAAAAAGGAAATGCCGAGCCTGATCTTGATTGACGGCGGACTCGGCCAGCTACACGCCGCCGCCGAAGCGCTGAATTCGCTGCAGATCATTAACCAGCCGCTTGCCTCAATCGCCAAGCGCGAGGAAATCATTTACGTCTGCGGATTAGAAGACGATCCGATCGTGCTCGATCACCACAATCCCGTGCTGCACCTGGTCCAGCTCATCCGCGACGAAGCCCATCGCTTCGCCGTGACCTTCCATCGCAAGCGCCGCCAGATTCGCGATCGCTCCACCGAACTCCGCGAAATTCCCGGCATCGGCGAGCGCACCACCCGCCGCCTTCTCGAACACTTCGGCAGCCTGCAAGCCGTTAAGCAGGCCGATGTCGCGGCCCTCTCGGCAGTAGTGACGCGCAACCAGGCCGAAGCTATCCTGCAGCATTTTCAGAAGTAG
>DAIPJJ010000070.1:0-19631 GCA_036770325.1 Terriglobales bacterium | reverse complement strand
CTCCCGCGCCAGTGTGGGCACACGTACAACAACAAGAACAACACTGGCAACACATGTGGCGGAAGAAACTCATATAGCGCTTAGATGATAGAAACCGCCCAGGGATTCTGTCAATGTTACCGCCCGCTGGTTACTATTCAAAATTTGAATGCTTAGCATCACAAAACCGTGCCTCCAGCGCCGAGCTTGCGAGACAAGGAGGTAATGGCGGCCTTCTTCTAGTGCCCCATTGACGGGCCTTTGCCGCCCTTGGGCTTTTCCATGAGGAAAATCAAAGGCAGCATGATTAAGAACATCCCCCCCAGGAACCGGAAAACATCGTTGTAAGAAAGCATAGACGCCTGGCGTTGCACCATTCCCCAAATCGCGCCAAGCGCCTGATGTTCAGCCGTAGCTGGGTCTGCGCCCTTCGCCATGAACATCTGGCGAAGCCCCTCGAGGGTCCGCTGCGTGGTCGCGCTCGTGGTGTTTACGTGCTGCCCAAGGTATTGGATATGGGCCTGCATGTGGCGGAATTGCAGAGTTTCAACCGTTGAAATTCCCACGCTGGCCCCGATATTTCGCATGACATTGAACACGCTGGTGGCGTTTCCCATGCGCGCCAGTGGAATGGGATCGTTGGTCACGGTCGTCAGCGGAACAAAGATGAGTCCAAGTCCGGCCCCTTGTAGCATCAACGGCCACCAGAAATTCCAGAAACCGACATCCAGACTGAACACTGAAACTGCAAACATCGCCCCAGCAGTAGCGGTAAGACCAACTGCCAGAAGCTTTCGCGGATCGGCTTTTCCCGTGAGAATTCCCACTACCGGCATAAACAAGAAAGAGGCCAGTCCGCGGGGCAGATTGGTTATGCCGGCGTGCGTGGCCGTGTAGCCGAGCAGTTCTTGCATAAGCAGCGGCAACAGCACGGTACTTCCATACAGGACGAACCCGACGATTGTCATCAGGAACGTCCCGACCGCGTACGAGCGATACTTAAAGACGCCCAGATCGATGACCGGATGTTCCGTCTTGAGTTCGCGAATGATGAGTCCGCCCAGTCCAACGACGGCCAGCACGGCCAGCGCAAAAATAAAGTGTGAACCGAACCAGTCTTCCTCCTGGCCCTTGTCCAGCATGATCTGCAAACACCCCATGCCAAGCACCAGGAGTCCAATCCCCCAGTAGTCAATGCCCGTCCGCTCACGACGCAAATAGGGTGGATCGAAAATGAATGCCTGTGTGAGCAGGATGGCGATGACGCCGATTGGTACGTTGATGTAGAAGACCCAACGCCAACTGTAGTTGTCAGTGAGCCAGCCTCCGAGGACCGGGCCGAGCATTGGCGCGACAACGATTCCCAGAGCCCAGAAAGCCATGGCTTGTCCGCGCTTATGCGGCGGAAATGATTCGAGCAGAATGGCCTGCGAAAGTGGCTGCAATCCGCCGCCGCAAGCCCCTTGGATCACGCGGAAGATGATCAACGCCCCTAGCGACGGCGCCAGACCGCACGCAAACGAAGCGGCTGTGAACCCGATCACAGCCATCATCAGCAATCGTTTGCGTCCGAACCTGCCCGCTAGCCAGCCTGTCATTGGCAGGATGATGGCGTTCGCCACCAGATAAGACGTCAAGGTCCACGTGGCCTCGTCCACGGTCGCTGATAGGCTGCCGGCAATGTGCGGCAACGACACGTTGACCACAGTCGTATCCAGTACTTCCATGAAGGTGCTGGACATGACTGCAATCGCGATCAACCACGGATTGATCTCGGGTTGGGCTTGCGGTTGGGAACTCATCGTACGGGGTACATTTCCTGGTAAACGTCCGGGGGTACAGTTCTAAGCTACATTCGATTCCTTTTAGCGATGAAAGGCTTCATGTGTCTTGAGAAACATTGATATCCATCCGAAATCTTCGGTTGCTGTATTCTCAATTCATTGATGGCCGATCAACGCCGATCCGCTGCGATCGCACTGCTGCTCATTGCTGGATTTACGTTGTGCGTCGTCCTTTCCTTTCTTAAGCTCGGAATTCCTTCCGGCCACGATTTCGAGTTCCATTTCAATTCCTGGATCGAAGTCGTCGATCACTGGAGGCAGGGGAATCTCTATCCGCACTGGGCGGCAATGGCGCACTTCGGATACGGAGAAGCCCGCTTCATCTTTTATCCGCCTCTCTCCTGGACAGTCGGAGCATTACTTGGCCTGATCCTTCCGTGGAAGCTCGTGCCGGCAGCTTACATTTGGGTCGTGCTCATGCTGGCTGGATGGTCAATGTTTCTGTTGGCGCGAATGTGGCTGCCCCAAAGAGATGCGATCTTTGCCGCAGTGCTGTATGCCGCAAATCCGTACCATCTGGTGATTGTTTACTGGCGCAGTGCAATGGCCGAGCTGATGGCGGCGATCTATTTACCGCTGTTGCTATTGTTCGTTCTGCGGGCGGAGAAAGATGCGAGGCGAATTGTCTTTCCTCTGAGCTTGCTCATGGCGGCAGGATGGCTGACGAATCTTCCGAGCGCGGTCATGATGAACTATTCGGCCGTTCTCCTGGCGGTGATTGTCGCCGCGAGACAGAAATCGATTGCGAACACTCTATGCATTGCGCTCTCGCTTGTGCTTGGCGCGCTGCTGGCCGGCTTCTATCTGCTACCCGCGTTTCATGAACAGAGTTGGGTGAACATCAGCCAAGTGCTTGCGCCTGGAGTACGTCCGCTCGACAACTTCCTTTTCACTGCGACAGAAGATGCAGACCACAACCGCTTCAACCTGCTGATTTCAATCGTCGCGATCGCGGAAATAGTAATTCTTGCTGCCGTCGTTGCCTTCCGCCGAAGATTTGAGGACCGCAAACTGTGGGTATTCCTGACGCTGTGGAGTGTGTTCTGCGCAGCACTCATGCTGCGCATAACCTTGCCGCTTTGGGACCACCTGCCGGAGCTGCGCTTCGTGCAGTTCCCCTGGCGATGGCTGCTTTGCTTAGACGTTCCGTTCGCTATCGCGATCACGTTCGTGCTGCGGCGTTGGTGGATGCGGGCGGCTGTATGTGCTCTGTCGTTAGCAGTGGTGCTCGTGGTTTGGCACCGCGTGCAAGTCCCGTGGTGGGACAACGCCGCCGATATTCAGGAGATGCTCGACAATCAGTCAGACAGAATCGGCAATGAGGGCACGGATGAGTACGTTCCAGCGGGCGCTGATCCCTACGACATAGACAAGGATGCGCCGTTAGTCCGTTTCGAAGGCCATGGAGATGCGCATGTGGCCGTCCAGAAGTGGTTCGCTGAACGGCGTGACTTCACGGCAACCGCATCATCTAACGGAGAGCTGATACTCCGATTGTTCAATTACCCATCGTGGAAGGTTCGCGTCAACGGACAAGAGGTGAACACAGAAAAGACTGCACATGCCGGGCAGATGGTTATTCCCATTATTGCCGGCGAAAACCGAGTGGAGATCAACTTTGTTCAGGGATGGGACCGGAGGTTCGGTGTCTACTGCTCCTTGATTGCGCTTGTTATGCTCGTGATCTGGCCAACCATAGCTCTCCGCAAAGTGATTGCCGCCAGTTGACCAGACCAGATGAAGCAAATCCTGATCGCCACTTCAAATCAAGGGAAAATTCGCGACTTCGCCGGAGCCGCCGCGGCATTTGCAATTCGTGTCACCGGCCTGCCAAATTTTTCTTCTATCCCATCGGTGGTCGAGGACGGCGAAACCTTCGAGGCCAACGCGCGAAAGAAGGCCGAGTCATACAGCCGCTATGCGCCAGGCGAAATCGTGATCGCAGACGATTCGGGACTCGAAGTTGATGCGCTTGGCGGCGCCCCCGGAGTCCACTCGGCGCGATATGCGGCCGATGAGCCCGATAAAGCCGAGGCAAACACCGATGATGACGCAAATAATGCAAAATTGATCCGCGAGATTCGGCGCGTGCCGCCGGACCAGCGCACCGGACGATTCGTCTGCTGGATCGCTGCGGCCCATGATGGAAGGACTCTGGCCGTCTTCGAGGGCAAAGCTGAAGGAATGATCCTGGATTTGCCGCGTGGCGAAAACGGATTTGGCTACGATCCGCTGTTCTATTTTCCTTCCATTCAGAAAACATTCGCGGAACTGAGCGCGGAAGAAAAGGCAAAGTACAGCCATCGCGGCGCGGCATTCCGCAAATTTCTTGAATGGTACATGAAAGCGAGCGCGTGAGATTGCAACTTACGTTCGGAGGCCAATCACAGGCGTTTGCATCCGAGGCTTCCTTGACTTGAGTTGTTTCCGGCCAACATAATGAAAAGTTCGGCCATCCTTGGTGAAGAAATAAGGAAGACGTGGCGTCTGCCCCAAGTACGACAACTCCAACGGTGAATCGCGGCGTGGCCCCGCTGCGCGCCGGACAAGGGCATTCATTCTTCTGGCGCCGGCTGCACTCACTTACTGGCATTGTTCCGATCGGTCTCTTCTTGATTGAGCATTTTTTTTCGAATGCCTTCGCAACCAAAGGCCCGGGCGCATACACGAAGCAGGTCGAGTTCCTGAGCAGTTTTCCTTTTGTTGTCGGCCTTGAGCTTTTCGGCATTTGGCTGCCGATTCTCTATCACTCGCTTTACGGCTTTTACATCTGGTATCGCGGCGAGAGCAACGTCGGTGACTATCCCTGGGCGGGAAACTGGATGTACTCCGCGCAGCGCTGGACGGGCGCCGTTGCCTTCTTCTATATGGTTTGGCACACCTGGCATTTGCGATTCAGCGGCGTGCACATTCTGACCTATCCGGCGTCGGCGTTTGGCAAAGTGCAAATGGAGTTTCATAACCCGTGGGCAGTGGCTTTTTATGCGGTCGGAATCTTCTGCGCGTCATGGCACTTCGGGTATGGGTTATGGTTGTTCGCGGCCAAGTGGGGAATTTTTCAAGGGCCCATTGCGCAAAAGCGATGGGGATATGTTTGCTTCATTATCGCGATCGGGTTCATAGCGGTCGGCGCGATCACGATGTATTCATTCCTGACTACGCCTCAGCAGCCGGTGCAGCCGAGCGGCGCAGAGATGGATTCATTCACAATGCGCTAATCCAGAACATTTATTCACCACGGAGGCACTGAGTCACGGAGAACAACACACAATTGAAATCTTTCTCCAAGGCTTCATGTGAAAAGGTCTAATGCCAGCTAATCACCGCTTTCCGACGGTTGCACAGGCTCCTGCCGCGTGCGAGAAAAGTAGATCATGATTGGTTTTCTCTGTGTCTCAGTGCCTCCGTGGTGAAAAAGATCTTAAATGCCAACTAGTCCGAAAATCATCGTTGTCGGCGGAGGACTCGCCGGACTCTCGGCCACGATCAAGATCGCCGAGATGGGCGGCCACGTCGATCTGTTTTCGATTGTGCCGGTCAAGCGCTCGCATTCCGTTTGTGCGCAGGGCGGGATCAATGCCGCCAAGAACCTGAAAGGCGAGGGCGATTCTACCTGGCAGCACTTCGATGACACGGTTTACGGCGGCGACTTCCTTGCCAATCAGCCGCCCGTGAAAGCCATGTGCGAGGCTGCACCCGGCATCATCGACTTGCTCGACCGCATGGGTGTGCCGTTCAACCGCACTCCGGAAGGCCTGCTCGACTTTCGCCGGTTCGGTGGAACTCTGCATCACCGAACGGCGTTCGCCGGCGCCACCACCGGCCAGCAACTTCTGTATGCGCTCGACGAGCAGGTTCGCCGGTATGAATCAGAGGGCAAGGTAACGAAACTCGAGTCCTGGGAATTTCTTTCTGCAGTTCTCGACTCTCAGCGTATATGCCGCGGTATTTGCGCAATGGACTTGCGTTCCATGGAAGTCCGCACCTTTGCCGCGGATGCAGTCCTGATGGCGACTGGAGGAATCGGCGCAATTTTCGGCAAGAGCACGAACTCAGTTGTGTGCACCGGATCGGCTCAATCTGCGCTGTATCAGCAAGGTTGCTATTACGCAAATGGCGAGTTCATTCAAGTCCATCCCACGTCTATTCCGGGTGAAGACAAACTGCGCCTGATGTCCGAATCCGCGCGCGGCGAAGGCGGCCGCGTGTGGGTGCCGAAACAGCTCGGCGATAAGAGAGATCCGAAGGCGATCCCAGAAAAAGACCGCTGGTACTTTCTCGAAGAGTGGTATCCGAAGTATGGCAATCTCGTGCCGCGTGATGTCGCGACCCGCGCGATCTTCAAAGTGGTTTACGAGCACAACCTCGGTATCGATGGCAAGCCGATGGTCTACCTCGACCTGACGCACATCGACCGCGCTACGCTCAACCGAAAGCTCGAAGGCATTCTCGAAATCTACGAAAAGTTTGTCGGCGACGATCCGCGCGACACGCCGATGAAGATCTTTCCCGGCATGCACTACACGATGGGCGGCTTGTGGGTCGATTTCAATCAGGCCACGAATATTCCGGGACTTTTTGCTTGCGGCGAGTGCGAGTACCAGTATCACGGCGCGAACCGTCTGGGCGCGAATTCGCTCGTGTCTTGCATTTTCGGCGGATTCACGGCTGGTCCGAATGCGTTTCGCTATGCCAGGAATCAGTCGGCCGCTCCCGGCAACGGACACTTCGATTCCGAGCGCAAGCGTCAGGAAGAGATCAACGCTGGATTGATGAAGTCAGAGGGAACTGAGAATCCGTTTAAGCTCTGGCGCGAACTCGGCGAGCTGATGACCAAAGACTGCACGGTCATTCGGTACAACAACAATCTTGTCCAGACTGACGCCAAGCTGGTCGAATTGCTCGAACGCTTCCAGCGGATCAACTTGAGCGATCGCTCGATGTGGGCGAACACGTCATTCGCATTTACGCGCCAGCTTTACAACATGCTGCAGTTGTCGCGAGTCATCGCCCAAGGAGCCCGCATGCGTGACGAATCCCGCGGTGCTCACTACAAACCCGACTTCCCCGAGCGCGACGACAAGAACTGGCTGAAGACAACGAAAGCTTATTTCGCCCCCGACGCCGACGAACCGAAATTTGAATTTGAACCGGTCGATGTGAGTTTGATTCCGCCGAGGGCGAGAAAGTACTAATCGAGAACATATTTACGAGACGCATCTCTCCCATTGTTCACACTGCTATTACGCACGTTGGACCCTGACTTTCGAAGTCGACGGCCAAGGGGTGGGCTCGACACAGACGTTTTGGTTGCTGCTCTGCGTAGGTCCCGCGGGAGCTTCGAGATGGCTCTTGCGAGGAATATTGCAAAAAGAACTGACCATAGTGGTATCTGTGCCCCTGATGTTGGAATACGAAGCAGTCTTAACTCGGCCGGAGCACTTGGCGATTGCTCGGCTCAGCACAGAAGAAGTTTCGGCGGTTCTTGACGGGGTAGCGGCGGTCGGGGAGCGGACACGCTTTTCATTCCGCTGGCGCCCTTTGTTGAACGATCCGGATGATGAAATGGTAATTGAGACTGCAATAAACGGCGGAGCACAGCTCCTGGTTAGCTTCAATCTCCGCGACTTTGGCTCCGCCGTGGAGAAATTCGCGTGCAAAGCGGTACGTCCAAAGGTGCGGTCGAAATCATTCGTAATCGATTGCATCGAGAGGTATTGCAATGAAACGTAGCAACTTCCCTTTACGGTTAGCTTCCTCGCTTTTGGAAGAGGCACGGAAGGTCGCTGCCAGCGAGGGCGTGGCGCTGAATCAGCTCATCAATATCGCGGTAGCAGAAAAGATTTCCGTCTTGAAGACAGAGGATTTTTTCCGCGAACGAGCTCGGCGCGCCAATTTAGAAAAGGCCCTTCGCATTCTGGATAAGGCTGGGAGTGAGGAGCCGCAGCCGGGAGACGAAATGCCGGTAGACGACAGAGGCACAGTTGATGAAGCTTTGGATCGTGTTTTGCGGAAAGCGATCCGCACCAAGCACTTAATCCGATTTCGCTATAGGAATCAGGAAAGAATCGCCGAACCTCACGATTACGGGATTCAAAGCGGGGTCGTGCGGTTGTTCTGCTATCAAATAGGAGGCCGAAGTGCGGGCCGGATCCCCGGATGGCGGCTTGTAAATGTCGCAGAGATGCAGGATTGCAAAATGCTTGAACAAACCTTTGCAGGCAACCGAGAAACTCCGTCCGGCAAGCATCATTATTGGAATGAGGTTTTCCTCCGTGTTGGTGCCGCAGAAGTTCTTTGAAACTGGGGGAGCATATGAGTCGTCTCTCTGCTAATTTAGGCTAGGAAGTGATGGCTGACTCCAAATCCGTCCTCTTCAAAATTCGCCGCCAATCTTCCCCCGACGACAAACCACGCTGGGAAGAATTCGAACTTCCCTGGCATCCAGGTATGAACGTGATCTCCTCAATGATGGAGATCGCGCGAAATCCAGTCACACGCGACGGCAAAGAGACCACGCCGATTACCTACGATTCGAACTGCCTCGAAGAGGTCTGCGGATCGTGCGCCATGCTGATCAATGGTCGCGCACGGATGGCATGCTCGGCGCTGGTTGACAAACTCGATCAGCCGATCACGCTTGAGCCGCTCTCGAAATTTCCTGTTATTCGTGATCTTTCAGTCGATCGCAGCGTCTTGTTCGAAAATCTCAAGCGCGTGAAAGCCTGGGTACCGATTGATGGCACTTACGATCTCGGCCCCGGACCCCGCGTCACCATGCACGAGCAAGAACAGGCTTATCCACTCTCGCGGTGCATTTCGTGCTGCTGCTGTATGGAAGTCTGCCCTCAGTTCAATGAGCACACGGACTTCGTCGGCGCCGCCACCATCTCCCAAGTGCGCTTGTTCAACACTCACCCGACTGGAGCGGCATTAAAACGTGACCGGCTCGCGGCGCTTATGGGAGACGGCGGAATCCAGGAATGCGGCTACGCGCAAAACTGCGTAGAAATTTGCCCAAAGGACATTCCTCTCACCCGATCGATCTCTGAAGTCGGTGGTGCAGTAATGAAGCAGGCGCTGGGCGATCTGTTCCGGCGCTGAACAGTTTCTAACCGCTGAAAGCCTTTAACCGCAGAGAACGCAGAGATTCATCGAGTGCTCCGAGAGGATCTGCATTACGCTGTTCTCCGCGAACTCCAGCCATCCCTCAGCGCCCTCTGCGGCTAAAGATTTTTGAAAGAGGTTGGGTGCCTCCCTTCGCGGAGCAGGCTCTGGTTACGATTGACACTTTTCGTAACGTGACCGAAAAAGTTTGCCACTTTTCGCTCTTTCAAACTCCCTCGCGGTGGCCCTACTGGCGCGGTGTTCGTCGGGTGCGGCAAATAGCACTGAATCCAAAGAAGATGTTCCTGGCTTACCCAGGTAAGTAGAACGGCATCTTAGCTGCATTCTGATTATGCGCACGCCAGACTTCGTAATCAGGAGGTAACCAGCAGAAATTACAGGTTCCGGCTCCAAAGTAACAGTAAAATTTTCACTTTTGAGCTTGGCTTTTTTGCGAACTGCTTTAGAATGAACGCCTGTAAAGCTGCTGGCAGATTTTACCAATGAGAATTCAGAAGCGCGCTCTGATCGTTGTTGCCACGCTGGCCCTTACCTGCCAGGCTTTCGCTGTACGGCCCGTAGTACCCCCGCGTTACCACCGCATGCACCGCTTCCATCGCATGCCGTGGAACCCGGCATTCAAGCCGTCGCACGAGTCGCTGCTTCTGCAGAACGAAGAAATCGATCGCCTGAACCTTCCACGCATTTATAACGATAAACAGCTTGAAAAACTAAAAGCCAGCGGCGACCTGGTACCGATCGTGCCCAATGACGCGCT
The DNA here is from genome assembly GCA_036770325.1 of Terriglobales bacterium. GTDB lineage: Bacteria > Acidobacteriota > Terriglobia > Terriglobales > Acidobacteriaceae > Gp1-AA145. The sequence goes on along the minus strand of DAIPJJ010000070.1, from coordinate 9,923 downwards.
GCGTATTCAGCCCTCTCTCGATCCGACTCGCCGGTATTGCCGTCCATGGACGCTCGATTTCCTTGAAGACATCAGCACGGCCTACTACAAAGAATTTCATCAGCAGATCCAGGTAAACTCGGCGGTTCGCACCGTTCTCGTACAAAAGAAGCTCCGCCGCCACAATCGCAACGCTGCCCCAGAGAAAGGGGAGACAGCTTCTTCCCATCTCGCGGGACTCACCGTTGATTTGCAACGCCGGGGCATGACCAAAACCCAGATCAAGTGGGTGGAAGAATATCTTCGTCCGCTCAAAGAAATGGGACTGGTCGAGCCCGAGGAAGAACGCCGCCAATGGTGCTTCCACATTATGGTTGCCGGCGCATACGGCGACTATCGTCAGGCGCGAATCGTCGCCGCCCAGGCAGATACAGACAAGATCCTGTCTGAGATCGTGAATGTGGGGCTCACGGATTTGTCACCGACTAGCACGCAGCAATCGGCAGTCAGCATTCAGCCGGTTGCCCTCAACCAATAACTTCCCGAGTAACCACAAGCACTGTCATTCCGAATCGCCTTAGCGGTGAGGAATCCGCTTTTCACATTCAGTCGGGAAGACTTCCCCTCCGCGCAAGACAGCGCTCACACGATTGTTTTGTCGCGGGCTGAATGCTCCTCTCTCGTTTATTCTCAACCAATGCTTGTCCTCATGGCCGGACTCCCGGGCACAGGCAAGAGCACGCTAAGTCGCGCTCTGGCCGCGGAACTCGGCGGCACCGTGATCGACAAAGATGTCGTCCGGGCGGCGCTCTTCCCCACCGCAGACATCGAATACTCCACCGAGCAAGACGACTTTTGTATGGCGATCATGCTGAAAGTTGCGGGATACCTCTTTCGCAAAGATCCCGCTCGCCTTGTATTTCTCGACGGCCGCACATTCTCGCGGTCATATCAACTCAAGCGCGCGACCGGTTACGCCGAAGCTCTAGGCCAGCAGTGGCGGATTCTCGAGTGTGTTTGCGGCGATGAGAGTGCGCGAAAACGATTGAGTGATGCATCGCATCCAGCGGCGAACCGCGACTTCGATTTGTATTTGGAAGTGAAGGCCAGATTCGAAGAGATCAAACTTGCGAAGACCGTCATCGACACCGACCAGCCGCTGAACGAGTGCTTGCGTATCGCGCACTCCGCGCTCACTATTTAATCATCCTCAACAAGCCCTGCCGCTGTCATTCCGAGAAGCTTCAGCTCCGAGGAATCTGCTTTTCTTCACCATCGTCTCGCTCCCGGAAGCCACAATCGCGCCTGAATAATGTCGTACAATGCTGTTTCCGTTTTTCGTCTCAGGAGCAACAATGCGCAAACTGTTCGGCCTCGTCATTGTATTTTTCAGTCTGCCAATCTTTTCCCAAACCTCCACGACCGCTAAACCTGCGCACAAGCCTGCTGCAAAAGCCGCAGCCAAGCCTGCGACTCCGGCCGGTCCGCCGACTGCCATCATCGATACGACCGCCGGGAAGATGACCTGTACGCTTTTTCCCGACAAAGCTCCCATTGGCGTCGCGAATTTCGCCGGCCTTGCGCGCGGGACCAAAGATTGGAGGAACCCGTCAAGCGGCAGGAAGATGCACGGCGTTCCGCTTTACAACGGCACAATCTTCCACCGGGTGATTCCTGAGTTCATGATTCAAGGCGGCGACCCGATGGGCACCGGCATGGGCGATCCCGGATACAAATTTAAGAACGAGACTTCGCCCGATCTGTTGTTCGATCGTCCCGGACGTTTGGCCTACGCAAATGCCGGACCAGATACCAACGGCTCCCAATTTTTCATCACGGAAGTTCCATATCCGAGCTTGAACGGCGGCTACACAATTTTTGGGCAGTGTGATGATCCAAGTGTAGAAATCGTCAAGAAGATCGCTCGGCTGCCGCGGAATGCAAATGACCGACCGGATGATCCGCCAAAAATCAATAAGATCACGATCCTTCATTACGGCTCACATGCGCCAGTGCATCATCCAGCGCCTAAACCGGCAGCACCGAAAACTACTAAGCAACACTAGCTGTCATTCCGAAGGGCTTTAGCCGTGAGGAATCTGCTTCTCGCGTGCGAACAGCAGATTTCTCGCGGACCGAAATCTGACTCCGAATGACATTCTTGAAATGAGGAACTGAAATGGCACGCCAGCCCGGAACTTACGCAACGTTCAATACATCTGAAGGCACAATCGTCTGCCGCTTGTTTGAGAAAGAAGCGCCCAAGACGGTGCAGAACTTCGTCGATCTTGCTGAAGGCAAGCGCGAGTGGAAGCACCCCAGCACCGGAAAAAAGAGTTCCGATCGCCTGTACGACGGAACAATTTTTCATCGCGTGATTCCGAACTTCATGATTCAGGGTGGAGATCCGGCGGGTACTGGCTTCGGTGGCCCGGGCTATCAGTTCGAAGATGAGACTCGAAACTCGCCGCACAAGTTCGACAAACCGGGCAAGCTGGCGATGGCAAATGCCGGGCCGAATACAAACGGCTCACAGTTCTTTGTTACTGTGGCTCCCACTCAATGGCTCACCGGCAAACATACAATCTTCGGCGAAGTCGTAGAAGGACAGGAGATCGCGGACAAGATCGCCAACGTAGCGCGAGGCCGCAACGACCGCCCCAATAAGGATGTCGTGCTGCAGTCAGTGGTGATTGAGCGCGTGTAACTTCAAAATCGGCCACGGATTCGCGCGGATCAGCACGGATCAATTGAAAAGAAATATCCGTGAGAATCAGTGTAAATCCGTGGCCGATTCAAGCGTGAAGAACGGCTCTTTGCCTTTGCAGCGTTGCTTGCGTGTGCAGATCGCAGATCGCAATTGCTAGCGCATCGGCAGCATCAGCGGGTTCGGGAATTTCAGGAAGGCACAACAATCGCGCAACCATAAGCTGCACCTGCTCCTTCTCCGCCCGGCCATAACCAACAACTGAGGCTTTGATAGTCAGGGGCGCGTATTCCGCGATGTCGATTTTCCGGGAAGACGCGGCCAGCATGGCCACGCCGCGCACCTGCCCCAACTTCAGCGCGGATTTTGCGTTAACCGAATAGAAAACATCTTCGATCACCACGCGGTCGGGACGATGCGCTTCTATCAACTCGCCGAGCCGATCGAATATCTTTGCCAGGCGCGTAGGCAGAGGTTCACGTGGGGTGAGTCGAATTCCACCGAAAACCACGCACTCCAACTTTTCCTGACCGTTCAAATCGACCACACCGTAGCCGGTGCATTCGGTGCCGCAATCAATCCCAAGAACCCTCATTTGCGAAGAGTTTACTAGAGATGCCGAGCGCGTAAGCAGAAAGCTATTTACTCAACGCATCCGCGTGATCGTGATAGCTACGATTCGAAATTCTGATGATTGCCGCGTTTTCGCCCACACGCTCAGAATGTTAGTCTAGTAGTTCCGACCATGATTACTGCATTTGGCGCTGGCTGCAGGCGTGTTGCCCTGAGCACAAGAAAATCCATTTTCTACACCTAGAGGAGCCGAACGATGAAGATAGGAATTCTAACCGGTGGCGGCGATTGCCCTGGTCTGAATGCGGTCATTCGGGCCGCAGTTCGCAAAGGAATTTTTCACTACGAGGATCGATTCATCGGCTTTCTCGAGGGTTGGCGTGGTCTGATGGAAAACAAAACCATGCCGCTCGATCTGCAAACCGTTGCCGGAATCCTTCCCCGTGGTGGCACCATCCTTCGTACTTCGCGTACGAATCCGGCGAAGAAACCGGATGGGCTCGATACCTGCATCTCGACTCTCAAGAAAAACGGCGTCGATGCGCTGATTGCGATCGGCGGCGACGACACGCTTTCGGTTGCGACAAAACTGTACGACAAAGGCGTCAAAGTCGTTGGCGTTCCAAAAACCATCGACAACGATCTTTCCGGTACCGATTTCACCTTTGGCTTCGACACCGCCGTCAACATCGTCACTGAAGCCATCGATCGCGTGCACACAACCGCAGAGGCCCACAACCGCGTCATGGTGCTTGAGGTGATGGGACGCGATGCCGGATGGATTGCCATTTATAGCGGAATCGCAGGTGGCGCCGACGTGATTCTGATCCCGGAGCAGCCATTCGATATTGATAAAGTTGCCGCCAAAATTCGTATGCGCCATGACCGTGGGCGTTATTTCAGTATCGTGGTGGTCGCCGAAGGCGCGAAGTTCGCTGACAAAGGTGACGGACACGTAAAGGTAACGGAAGAGAAGGACGAATTTGGTCACGCACGCCTTGGCGGCATTGCCAATGCCCTCGCGCAGGAGATCGAACGTCGCACCGGGTTTGAGACACGGACGGTCGTGCTCGGGCATGTTCAGCGCGGTGGTACTCCGACCGCCTTTGATCGGGTGCTCGCCACGCGCTATGGTCTCGGCGCGGTGGACATGGTGCACCGAGGCGAGTTCGGCAAGATGGCGGCACTGCGCGGCAATAAAATTATGTCGGTTCCGCTCGCCGAAGCGACGGGCACAAATCGCAAAGTCGATCAGGAAATGCTTGATGCCGCCTCGGGAATTCTCGAAGACGTCGAAAAAGAGGCGGTCGCTAGTTAGCAAACCTCCACTTCTAACAGCAGATTCCTCGCTTCACGCTCCGCTGGCGCTTCGGAATGACAGGGGATGTATCGCGTTCTTTGCGATAGAGCCCGCCCTGAGCGGAGTCGAAGGGGTGGGGGGTTGACTTTACGAGGAAAAAATGCGGAATGCGCTGTTAACCCTGCTGCTCTCTTTGGTGCCGTTGACTCTGTCCACCCAAGGCGCTCCGCCGCAGGGCGGCGCTGACCAGCCCTACACCATGGAGTATTACTACAAAGTCCAATGGGGACATCAGCAGGAATTTCTCCAGCTTTTCTTGAAGAACCACTATCCATTGTTAAAGAAACTGGTCGAAGGCGGCCGTGCGTTATCAGTGAAAATCGAGACTCCTGCTAATCACATGACCGAAGACGCCCGTTGGGACTACCGGGTAACAATCAAGTTCAAGAATTCAACTGTAGCGACCACCGCCAATCCCGACGAGGAAAAGCTGATCAAGCAACTCTGGCCTGATCAAGACACATATAAGCGCGAAGAGCAACGCCGTTTCGAGATTTTATTGGCGCACTGGGACTTGCCGCTGACCGATATCACTCCCCCGAAATGAAGCCGTTCTGCTCGTCTGACCTAACTTTCTGGATACGTCATGTCTCAATTTCATAAGGTGTCGTGCCAGTCGCGCTACGCTGAAGTTGAGCCATGGGCCTGAACCGCGTTGATTTCGTCATTATTGCCGCGTATCTAATCGGCATCACTCTCTTTGGCATTCGCTTCCGCAAACGCCAGCGCACATTGCGCGACTATTTTCTTGCTGGACGCGACATTCCCTGGTGGGCCATTGCGCTCTCGATCGTTGCTGCGGAAACCAGCACACTCACGATCATCAGCATCCCCGGGCTCGCTTATGATTCCAACTTCACATTTCTGCAAGTTGTAATCGGCTACGTAGTCGGGCGCATCCTGATCGCCTTCGTGCTCCTGCCGCATTATTTTCGCGGCGAGTTATTTACCGCCTATGAGCTGATCGAAAAGCGTTTTGGGCCTCGTCTCCGGACGCTTACATCGGTACTGTTTCTGTTAACTCGCGCTGCTGCCGAAGGCGTGCGAGTGTATGCGGTCTCGATCGTAGTCTCGATCGCACTCGGGACGGGCGAAATCTCATCGATAGCAATCATCACTGTCCTTACGCTTATCTACACCTTCGAAGGTGGACTGGCCGCTGTGATCTGGACGGACGTAGTGCAAACTGTAATCTACGTTGGCGGTACGGTGATCGGCCTCGTAACCATCGTGCATCTCGTCCCCGGCGGTTGGTCGCACATTCAACAACTCGCGGCTTCGGGACATAAGTTCCAAACGTTCGACTTCGCGTTCACCGTGTGGAAGCCATATACGTTTTGGGCAGGATTGATCGGCGGCACGTTCCTGACCATGGCCACTCATGGCACGGATCAACTTATCGTGCAAAGGTTACTTGCCGCGCGAAGTCAGCGTCAGTCAGCAACGGCTTTGATTTCTAGCGGCGGCGCCATACTGTTTCAATTCTGGCTATTTCTGCTGCTTGGAGTCATGCTGTTCGCCTACTACATGCTTCCTTCCAAGCATTTCGGCACGCCCGACAGAATTTACCCAACATTCATCGTGAACCAAATGCCGCATGGAGTTTCTGGACTGTTAGTTGCCGCCATTCTCGCGGCAGCCATGTCGAACCTGAGCGCCGCATTGAACTCGCTTTCATCGAGCACCATTGTTGATCTTTATTTGCGCCGCCGGGCACAAATTGATGAGCATCAGCGAATCCGGCTTTCGCGAATTTCAACTGTCGTATGGGCATCTGTTCTGTTTGCACTCGCCCTGCTCTGCCTGCACCGCATCGGCCGCGTGGTCGAGGTTGGATTGCAGATCGCGTCCATCGCTTATGGCGCGCTATTGGGTATTTTTCTCCTAGGGATACTCACGAAAACTGCGAATCAGAATGGTGGGATGGTCGGCATGGTTTGCGGATTTTGCGTCGAAGTCTACTTGTGGCAGTTTTCAGAGGTGCCTTGGACTTGGTGGGTGGCGATTGGAACAGTGGTGACGTTCAGCGTCGGCTACATCGCCAGCCGCGTTTCGCACAGCCGGAAAATACCGGCTTAGATTCCCACTTCCTGCGGCGCCCCGCGCTGCTTGCGCAGCTCGGCGTGAAAGTCTTCCGGCGGAAGTTCAATTCCGAATCGAAATAGTGAAAGTAGCGGGTCGGCATGCTCGCCGTCAGTGTTTCCCTCGGCGAAAGCACCGGTGCTGTTGTCGATGGTGTCCGGCTTAACTTCAACTTCAGGCACTGCGCCCTCGGTCGAGACAAGGGTGTGAATGAATTTTTCGACCAGCTTGCTTTGATCCCGCTTCTCCGAGCTGAACTGCACCCCCATGCCGGCGCCGGGATGCATGACGCGAACAATACCTTCCACCTGCAGATCCAAGCCTCGCACGCGCATGGTGATCTGCAGCCTTGTGCGCACTGGGAACGGAGATTCGGTCTCAAGATAGCAGGCACTCAGGCTCAAGTCAGACAGGCGGCACGCAACCGGTGGATCATCAGCCTCTGCGCCCATCAGTTGCCGCGCAATCCAGGCTTTCAACTGGTCACTGGCTTCAAGTGACAGATCGCGAAAGCGAATTCCCTGGAGCGGCTTCCCTTCCCAGGCCAGTTCGCCGCGGCAATTGATCTCAGCGGACGCACCTGGAAGACTAAAACTCAGGCTGAATTGCGGAGGCAGTTTCGATTTGCTCGTCACTGCGATCCCGTTCTCACTGAGGTCAGCGGTCACAACCTGCATGCCGCGCGGAGCTCCGACCCAATCAATTTTCACAGGGATCTCAACCGCGATTCGCGCGTGCCGGCGTCTTTCCCGTTTCATCAAGGCGCGGACCGAGCGAAAACTTGCTTTCGTCTGGTCGAGAGCAATCGGCTTAATCAGCACGAAGTGAGCGCCCAGTTCAAAGGCGCTCTTAAGGTCCTTTTGTCCATTGATTATGGCTAGCGAGATTGCGCGTTTGTTAGCAGGAGCAGACCGGATGCCTCTTAGCATCTTGTTGGCGATTTCCTGCGTGGTGCAATCGACAATGACCGCCTCAAAGCGTTGGCGGGTAAGCTTTTGCACCGCGGCGTCGAGGTGCATACAGTGTTCGACCCCGATCTCGAGATCGGTCAGAACACGGCGCAACACTCGCACGATCTTATCGTCCGAGCACAGCAGTAGCGCCTGCAATCCAGTTTGCGCGAAGGATGACACAAACGTTCCTGATCGAATGTAACAGCCTGGGCTTTTGACTCCAAGACTCAGGGCAAATGAGACGATTACGGGCGTAACTAGCGGGCTATTACAGAGTGGAGAGTCTTCCCGAAATGAATCTCAGGGGCCACATAAATCCTGTTTTTTCATCAGTTTGTAGCCGCCGCTCCTGATTCGTCATTGACATCACTTGCACCTGACGTAAAATAGTGGCTCCGGTTCACCTATTCTCTGTCTTCGTGCAGTCCTTGTAGTCTTCTTTTCTGTTTTATTCGTAAGAGCGAAGGATTTGGAATCCTTCCTCAGGTCGCCGGAATCTAACTTGATTACACGGTTAAATCTGAACCCGAGGAATACGCAATGGCTAAGAGACGCGGAAACCCGAACTGGGGGAAGCCCGAGCCGATCGGGCCCATCGTTCCCACAGTCACCGAGTTCGAGCAGGTCGTCAAGGAGTACAAGCTGACTCCTGATCAATATCTTCGTTCCACTCGCCTTCGGGAATGGGCACGGCGAAATAAGAACTCCAAGTACATTCCTGAACCACTGCTCGAGGCGTGGGGGTTCGAGATCGAATCGACCTTATAAATTTGGGCAAGTTGAGGAAAAAGGGCCGCCAAAGCGGCCCTTTTAGTTTGCCCGTGTGTGTCGGACATTCCTGTCCGACAAGACCGATGTAGTCAATCCAAATCAAAATCCCTTATCGGTCTTCCCGTATCCGGCGACTCCTTCGCCTTCCGTAGTGCTTCCTGAAACTTCTTCTCCAGCAGGTCGGCGGCATTTTTCTGGGCTTCGACCGACTGCCGGAAAATCGAGTCTCGCCGGCTGTCTTGTTCCTTCATTGCCTTCGCAGCTTCGTCGAGATCGTTAAACATTTTTGGCTTGATGGGAGCGACGTGAGAGATCACCGCCCCGTTTCCAGCATCAACCTTCATCACCGCACCGCAGCACGGGCACGTAACTTCGAGATCCGACTTCTTTGCCATGACTGGTGAATGATAGCGCAAAAGCCGTCCCAAGTGATCAGACGACTTTCGGGAGGGCACGACTGCCGCCTCGTCCGCTCTAAAAGTTCAATGCGAGCGTATCCGAGCAAAATTTCCGCAAACGACCGGCAAAGCTCGACGCAAGCAGTCCGGGAGAGCACGGCTTCAGCAGTGCCGCTTACGCTGTTTTTAAGTTTTCAACCCGAGCGAAGCGAGCCCTGCCGAGCGCCTTTGCAGCTTCGCCTACAATACACATCGTGTTGGCTGCGCACGAATCCGACGAACTCTGGATGCAGGAGGCCCTCCGTTCCGCCCGGCGGGCGCTCGAAGCCGGAGAGGTTCCAGTGGGAGCAGTCGTCGTTCACGAAGGGCAAATCGTGGGTAGCGGTTTCAATTGCAATATCGGCAGCAACGATCCAACAGCTCATGCCGAAGTCGTGGCCCTCAGAGAAGCAGGTGCGACTCTGGGGAACTATCGTCTCAATGACTGCGATCTGTTCGTCACCATCGAGCCATGCGCCATGTGCGCCGGAGCCATTGTGCATGCCCGCATTCGGCGTCTGATCTACGGGGCTGACGACCCGAAGGCTGGCGCTGTGCATTCGGTTATGCAGATCCTGAACCACCCGGCATTGAATCACAAAGTTGAGGTGCGCGGGGGCGTGCTGGCGGGAAAATGCGCGGACCTGTTGCAGGAATTCTTCCGCTCCAGACGCGCAGTTTGAAGTTCCTTTCGTAAGCCGGAGGTCTGGATTGTCTCCTGATAAAATGGCTTCGACAACAGAAGTCTGTCGCGGAGAGGTGCGTGAGTGGTTGAAGTCCCGAGCGAGACAGATCATTCGTAAGCGAATGATCTGTTAAGTCGAGGGATCCGCCTCGAAAGTTGGGGCGTTTAGCGGCCCGTTTGTCGCTTCGGGCGAAGTTCCTCAAGGCAAGCTAAGATTAGAGCCCGCTCACGAAATTCGAGCGAAGTCGAGGGACCTCGCTCAAAATAAATTTATGTTGTCCGTCGCGGAGAGGTGCGTGAGTGGTTGAAACGATCCGCCTCGAAAGCGGACATACCTTAACGGGTATCGGGGGTTCGAATCCCTCCCTCTCCGCCA
>DAIPJJ010000248.1:0-5151 GCA_036770325.1 Terriglobales bacterium | reverse complement strand
CTCAATCATGTGCGCCGGGGTCTGGAAGTCATAGATGTTGGGATCACCAACGTTCAGATAAAGGACCTTATGGCCCTGCCGCTTTACTTCGTCGGCGGTCGCGACGAGGTCGCGGATGGCATAGCGAAGGTTATCAAGGCGTTGGGCCGCAGTGATTTCGCGAATTTGAGTTGCAGGCATAAGAACATTTTAACTGCCCGACATCGCTAACCCAAACATTTCACCACGGAGACACGGAGGCACGGAGAATAGGGAAATTGATGTGAATGAGCTCGGAAATGCAGGCTCCATCATTCCACGTGAGTTTGGCCAACGACCAACGACGCGCGACCCAATGGCGATCCTTACTCAGGTCTATCGATCTGCGCTCTCTGTAGCCGGTCGGAATAGTCGACGTACACGGACTTCCACTCGGTATAAAAGTCGATTGCGCCAATGCCGCCTTCGCGATGGCCATTGCCCGTAGCCTTGGTTCCACCGAATGGCAGGTGAACTTCTGCGCCGATCGTCGGAGCATTGATGTAGGTGATCCCGGCATATAGATCGCGCATGGCCGAGAATGCCTTGTTGACATCGCGCGTGTAAATGGCTGAAGAGAGGCCGTATTCGATGTTGTTGGCGATCAGGACAGCGTCTTCGAAATCCTCGCATGGAATGATCGAAACCACCGGGCCGAAGATTTCCTCCTGAGCGATACGCATTTTCGGATCGACATCAGTGAAGATGGTTGGCTCCATGAAAAAGCCGTGTTTATAGTCACCTTTGTCGAGCCGGTTGCCGCCGCACTGCAGCTTCGCACCTTCGGTCTTACCGATATCTACATATTGCAAGTCGCTCTGCAGTTGACGCTCGTTGATTGCCGGCCCCATATCAGTAGTCTCGTCCAGGCCATTGCCTACCCGTAGCTTGCGCGCGCGCTCGACCAGGCGGTGAACAAAGTCGTGGTACACGCCTTTCTGAACGATGATCCGGCTGGTTGCGGTGCAACGCTGGCCAGTTGTGCCAAAACCGCCCCAGAGAGCGCCTTCGATGGCGAGATCGAGGTTCGCGTCGTCGAGGACGATCATGGGGTTCTTGCCGCCGAGCTCGAGCGAGCAATGCTTGAAACTCTTCGCGGCCGTTGTTCCAATCGTGCGCCCAACTGCGCTCGAACCGGTGAAGGAAACAGCGCGAACTTCCGGATTTTCAAGCAGTGGCCCTCCAGCTTCAGGACCAAATCCGGTCACGATGTTGACCACCCCCTTCGGCACCCCGGCATCCGTGAGCACGCGGACAAGGTTAAACGTGGAAAGCGGAGTATCTTGTGCCGGTTTGATTACGCACGTATTCCCGCAGACGAGAGCCGGCAGAAGTTTCCACGATGGAATCGCCATTGGAAAATTCCAGGGCGCGATCATTGCGCAAACACCTAGCGGCTGCCGGACGGCCATCGCAAACTTATTCGGCAATTCTGAAGGAGTGGTCGGCCCGAAGAGCCTGCGGCCTTCACCTGCCATGTAGTAAGCGGTATCGACAGCTTCCTGCACGTCGCCGCGGGTCTCTTTCAGCACTTTGCCCATTTCGCGAGTCATGTCGCGTGCGAAATCTTCCTTGCGCTCGGCCAGCATCTCGGCCGCCAGAAAAATGATTTCCGCCCGGCGGGGCGCTGGAACAAGACGCCATTTCACGAAGGCCCGTTTCGCCGCATCGACCGCAGCATCGGCGTCGGCTTTCCCTGATTTCTGAAAGATTCCAACCACGTCGCGAGTATCGGCTGGATTGCGGTTTTCGAAAGTCTCACCAGTCGACGACTCGACCCATTCTCCATCGATAAAATTTCGATAAATGTTGGGGCGGGAAGCGTCGCCTTCGAGTACAGACCTGGTCAGTGTTTCAGTGGCCATTAAGATCTCCTGGGGAACTTTTCATGCTACCGCCCCGCCAGAGGTGGAGCAAGCGTGCCTCGGCGCTTCAAAATTGCGAACAAGCTTCGAACGGGATGCAATGCGGGCCACCCTGGTTCAGCGGCCCAAGTCATACCTGGCCATCGCTCAGGCATCTGGAATTTCGAATGGGAAATCGGCACAAGTTCGCCTGTGACCTCAGTAACCTAAAGTAAGTGGTTTCACGCTTTTGCCGATCTTTAGCCCTGTAATAATCGTGAACAGAACCGCATCGGACTGGACTTGTCCTATAGAGGATATTTGTGCCTGCAAGCCGCAAACCGGGTATTCAAATTGCCTGGAAGACCGTTACTTATCGCAGCGTAATTACCTTTGCGATGGCCATTGTCCTCGCGATCGTGGTTGCGACCCGGTTTGCCTTTCCTGAATTCAGCGCCACTACGGGCAAAGCTGTCGGCAATCTCTTTTCTAACCTGCTGGAGCGTGTTGCGGCCGAGCCCAAGGCGAAACCAGGCGAGGTTTCCCAGCAGGGGCACATCACGGCTCTTGATGGGACGGTGCGGATCAAGAAGGCGAACAGCAACGAATGGGTACGTGCCGACTACAGCGTGCCACTGGAAAAGGGAGACGTGATTCAAACCGGCTCTGAGGGCATGGCGAAGATCGTCTTCAACGACGGAACCAACTACACGGTGAAGCAGGATTCGCTTATCGTGATTGAAGAAAACTCGGCGAACGAGCGCCAGCAAACGAATGTCGCTGTGAGCGTCAGTACCGGAACGGTCGACCTCGCGACCGGCACCTACGTCCAAGGATCGAAGTCCGAGGTCATTCTCGACGGAGCTACCGCATCTCTGGCCCCGGAAAGTGCGGCGCGTGTCAGCAAGGATTCCGTCTCGCACCACGACGAACTGCTGATCACGAAAGGCAGCGGCACCGTTGAACGCAACGGCGAAACCCTGCAACTCGCAGATTGGGAAAAAGCCAGTTTCAAACCGGATTCCAGGCACATCGAAAAAGTCAAAGAGATCGGCCCTCCGACCCCGATTTCGCCGGCGAACATGATGCCAATTTTTATCTCGCAGGAGCCGAAGCCAATCGAATTTTCCTGGACGCCCATGGCCAATGCCAAGGGATATCGGCTGCAAGTATCGCGTAATCCATACTTCTCTTCGCTGATTGTGGACCAGAAAATCAAGTCGGCGGATGTCATGGTTTCCGGATTAACGGAAGGGCCGTACTACTGGATGGTGAAATCGTTTGACGGTGAAAGCAAGGAGTCGGCTGAAAGCGAGAAAAACCGGTTCACCATAATTGCGAAGCAGCTTGATTCGGGGAAAATTGCCCTTACGCTCGATCCATTTATTCAACATGGGCGTGTGATTGAGTTGACGGGCAAGACTGAAGTCGGCGCGCGGGTCATGGTGAATGGTCATGAGGTTCCGGTCATTGGCGCGGACGGTAGTTTTCATTTCTTTACACCTCCGCTTCCGACCGGCGAGACGTTAATCACGGTCACCGCCCAGGACGCGAAGGGTGGCGTGAACACAGAGCAGCAGAAAGTGGTGATTCAGTGACGGTTACCCCAACTGGCACTTTGTTTGTACAAGCAGTGGCTTTAATTTTTAGCGCTGGGTCAGAAAAGTCCCTACAATATGGGGAAGACCCAGAACAACTCAACTCTTTACGGGCCTCGCCCGTTTCGGCGGAATTGTGCCGAAGTGTTGTAGATCACTAAAAGGGACAAGGGTATGTCATCCAACGGATTTCGTAATGGATCGTCGAATGGGCACAATGTGCGGTCGCTCTTCAGTATTTTTTCGAGCGATCTGGCCATCGATCTGGGTACGGCCAACACTCTGGTTTACGCGCGCGGGAAAGGCATTGTGGTGAATGAGCCTTCGATTGTTGCGCTCAATAAAAACAACGGCGAGGTCGAAGCCGTCGGCAAAGAGGCGAAAGAGATGCTGGGCCGAACGCCGGGCAACATCGTCGCCATCAAGCCGATGAAGGACGGCGTCATTGCTGACTTCAAAGTCACCGAGAAGATGCTGAACTACTTCATCCAGAAGGCGCACAACCGCAAGATGCTGGTGCATCCGCGCATTGTCATCGGGGTCCCTTCGGAGATCACGCAGGTGGAAAAACGTGCCGTCATGGACTCGGCCTACCGGGCCAAAGCGAGCGAAGTGCACCTGGTAGAGCAGGCGATGGTGGCCGCGATCGGCGCAGGGCTGCCGATCACCGAGCCCAGTGGCAACATGGTGGTCGATATCGGCGGCGGCACCACCGACATCGCCGTGATTTCCTTGAGCGGCATCGTCTATTCCCGTTCGGTTCGTATGGCCGGCAACCAGATGGATGAAGCCGTCATGAATTACCTGAAGCGCAAATACAACCTCCTCATCGGCGAGCGCACCGCCGAGCAGATCAAGATGGAAATCGGTTCGGCCCACCAGTTGGATAAGCCGATGACCATGGAAATCAAGGGCCGCAACCTGATCGAAGGCGTGCCGAAGACCATCACCGTAGACGATGGCGAAATCCGCGAAGCTTTGAGCGAATGCGTCTCAACCATCATGAACGCCATCCGCGTGGCCCTGGAACGTACGCCTCCAGAGTTGTCCGCCGACATCAGTGACCGCGGCATTGTTCTCACAGGTGGTGGCGCGTTGCTCAAGAATCTGGATAAGCGCATCCGGGAAGAAACCGGGTTGCCGGTCTCGATCGCCGACGATCCACTGTGCAGCGTGGTGCTGGGCACCGGCAAAATGCTCTCCGACTTCAAGCTGCTGAGGAAAATCTCGATCGAATAGAGCAAGGAGCAATGAGCGATGAGCTGTGAGCGGCTGCGTTCTGGTTCATTTCTGGTTTTGCTCATTGCTCACTGCTCATAGCTCAAGGCTCTTATGGAATCCGTCCTCAGCCGCTACCGCAACCTGATCGTCCTGGTCGCCGTGTTGTTTGTGCAGGTGCTTGGCCTGGCGATGCAGGTCAAGCGCGGCACGGAATCACAGGACACTCGCCTGATCCGCATCTGGGCTGTGGGCGCGCTCTCTCCTTTCGAACGTTCTCTGGTGTGGCTCCGCAACAGTACCGGAGGCGTGTGGCACAACTATTTCTATCTTCGCGGAGTACGGGCGGAGAACCGCCAGCTGAAAGAGCAGATCGAACAGATGCGGCTGGAGCAGGTTCGGCTGAGTGAAGACGCCGCCCAGGCGCGGCGCCTGCAAACTCTGCTCGCTTTCAAAGAGCAATTCGTCTCCAA
>DAIPJJ010000069.1:0-20196 GCA_036770325.1 Terriglobales bacterium | reverse complement strand
CCGCCAAGCTGAACGGCATGAGCTACAACCAGTTCATCCATGGATTGAAGACGGCGGGTGTGGAGCTCGACCGCAAGATCCTGGCTGATCTGGCGGTGAACGACGCCGCGGCGTTTAAGAGCCTCGCCGAGCAAGCGAAGGGCGCGCTCAGCGGGGCAGCGTAGTCAAGCTCTCAGCTATCAGTCGTCAGCTTTCAGCTGATAATTCTCTATAATTTGTCATTCCGAACACTCGCGCTTGCGCAAGGGTGAGGAACCTGCTGTTCGCCTGCAAACGCCACGGACGCGGAGGACAAGCAGGTTCCTCATCCGCATCGCTTCGCTCCGCGAATTCGGAATGACATCATTTGTCGGAAGACTACTTGTCATACACCGTTCCCAAACTGAAAGATTTCTCGCCAGACGCGCTCGACAAAGCCGTCGATGAACTCCTTTCTGCGTTGGAAGCCGAATCTTCGACAGTCAAAAGCGACGCCGATAAGAAAACCTTCCGCGACCGCTGGCTTGCCCGCAAAGATGGCATTCTCACGCAGGTTAACGATCTCTGGCTGAAAACCGCGCCGAAGGAGGCGAAGCGGGATGTCGGCCAACGGGTCAACAAGCTAAAGGCGGAAGCTGAATCGAGAGTCGAAGCCGCGCTAGCACAGTCGGCAGCGGCAACAACGGAATCGGGAATCGACATCTCCCTCCCGGGGATCCGTCGGCGCATCGGTGCCGAACACCCGATCATTCGCACGCAGAACGAAATCGTCACCGTGTTCAAGAACCTCGGATATTCCGTGGCGGAAGGGCCAGTGATCGAGACCGACTACTACAATTTTGAGGCGCTGAATTTTCCGCCGAACCATCCTGCGCGGGATACGCAGGACACGCTATTTCTTGCGAATCAGGAATCGAAACCGCGGCGCGAACAACTACTTCTGCGCACACATACTTCTCCTGTGCAGATTCGCACGATGGAGAAGATGAAGCCACCATTGCGCATTGTCATTCCGGGCAAAGTACATCGCAACGATCCGCCCGATGCCAGCCACTCGCCGATGTTTCATCAGATCGAAGGGCTCGCCGTAGATACGAGCATCACGTTCGGCGATCTAAAGGGCACGCTCGACCACGCGATGAAGGCGCTTTTCGGTTCCGACGTAAAAACCAGCTTCCGGCCATCGTTTTTTCCGTTCACTGAGCCGAGCGCAGAGATGTTCGTTTCATGCTTCATCTGCGGCGGTAGTGGAAAGCGTGGCACCGATCCTTGTAGGCCGTGCAAGCAAACGGGATGGATCGAGATTCTCGGCTGCGGCATGGTTGATCCAAATGTGTTCGAGTTCGTGAAGCACAACGGATACGATCCCGAGAAAATTTCTGGCTTCGCCTTCGGAATGGGCGTAGACCGAATCGCAATGCTGAAGTATGGGCTTGATGATCTGCAATTGTTTTTTCAGGGGGATGTGCGGTTTTTGGAGCAGTTTGGATGAGGCGATCGGGAGTGAATCTGATTTTTCGGAAGCTTACTGTCGAATTCTTGGCCGTGTTTGCTCTCGTCTCGTGCTCCGCCAGATGGAGCAATGCAGCCGCAGAACCTCACCGTGAGTCGATCACAAATTCTTCGTTTTCAAATGAGCGGGTGGAATTCTTCTGGTCGAAGCCGGCAGGCAAGGGCCCTTTCCCGATGATTGTTTTTCTGCACGGTCACCAGGGGCCGGTGGGCAATCGCATCGGCGGAAGAGCTTTCGTAGATTGGGGTGTGCTTGAGAATTACACGCAGGCTGGTTTCGTGGCAGTCTCAGTGTCGCAGCCTGGTTACGGTGGGTCAGAGGGCAAACCTGACTTCTGTGGTCCGCGAACGCAGGCCGTAAGGACACTCATCGATCACTTTCGCACCTTGAAATTCATTGCCCCAAAGAAGATCGCTGTCCAGGGAGTAAGCCGCGGCGCCGTTGTTGCAGCGATGGTTGCGACGCGCGATCCGAACCTTCGTGCGGTTGTCTTAATTAGTGGCGTCTACAACTTAAAGAGTTTTTACAACGACCAGTGCGCGAACGGCCCGAAGACTGCAATCGCTGACTCGATTTGTCGCTCAATAAGACAGGAAATGTCTATCGACGAACAGGAGTTCGCCAACCGATCCGCCATTAACTACGCAAAGAGGATCAAGGCCGAAGTTCTGATCCTTCACGGCGCCGAGGACCAGAACGCGCCCGCCGGCCAGGCGCAAGCGTTCGCTGAGGCGCTGCGGAAGGCTGGTGTCACAGTCGAATTCGAGATTTTTCCAGGCGTGAATCACCAAGTCCCTTTGGCCACGCGACAACCCATTATCAACTCATTCCTGAAGCGCGCTCTAGGCGTAGCTCAAGAGCTGCCACAATGAAACTCTCAGCCCAATGGATTCGCGACTTCGTTGACGTTCCCGTCGACAACAGCCAGCTTGCCGAAGATTTGACTTCGGTTGGGATCGCTGTCGAGGGGATTTCAGGCGAAGGCGCGAACACCGTCTTTGAGATGGAAATCGGGACGAATCGTCCCGATGCGATGAACCATTACGGCGTGGCGCGAGAGGCGGCGGCGTTTTATGGAGTGGAACTCAAGCCGCTTGCTCCCTCGGCGGCTAAAGCCGCTCAATCGAGCGCGCATGACGGCACGGCCAAAGCTGTGCCCTTCCCGTCCGTGGGCGACCGAAAGACCGCAGCGGCTAAAGCCGCGACCACCCACAACTCCGATTTCGAGATTGACATCAACGACGCCGCAGGCTGCGCGCGATACACGGCGCAGATCATTCGCGGCGTGAAGATCAAATGGTCGCCCGAGAAGATCGCCAGCAGGCTCGCGCTTGTCGACCAGCGCGCCATCAACAACGCCGCCGACGCTTCGAACTACACGCTGTGGGAGATGGGTCATCCCACCCACGCCTTCGATCTTGACCTGCTCGAAGGTGGCAAGATCATCGTGCGCAGAGCGCGGGCAGGCGAAACACTGAAGACACTCGACGGCATCGACCGCAAGCTCTCGTCAGAAGACCTGATCATCGCAGACGCAAAAAGGCCCGTCGCGCTCGCCGGAGTGATGGGCGGCTTCGACACGATGATCACGGAGAAAACAAAAAGCATCCTGATCGAGTCCGCCTGGTTCGATCCCGGCGCAGTACGCAAGACCGCGAAGCGTCATGGCCTGCACACCGACGCCTCGCATCGATTTGAGCGCGGCGCAGATTACGGAGCAACCACGGCCTCCTGTTCTCTGGTCGCACAACGAATCATGGCGTCGGGCGGCGGCGAACTCGACGGCTCGCAGATCGACGCTGTTGCGCGCGAACTCGTGCAAGCGCCGGTTGTGCTGCGAATATCGCAAGTGCATCGCATTCTAGGCACCAAACTGGAAATCCACGAAGTCGTTGCCATTCTCAAGCGACTTGGTTTCGAACTGGTGCCAGAACCCGGATCGGAACCGCAGTTTTCTGTTCTTATTCCGACCTGGCGTCTTGACGTTGAGCGCGAGATCGATGTGATTGAAGAAGTCGCGCGCCTGTACGGGTATGACAAATTCCCGAAGACCCTGCCGGCATTCTCAGGCGCGGTCATCGAAGATCCGAACGCCACGAAGCAAGCGAAAGTGCGCTCCTCCCTGCTCTCACTCGGCTACAACGAAGCGGTCTCGCTGACTTTCATTTCACATGCGGACGCTGAAACGTTCTCATCGGCCCCGGTCGTCGAGCTCGCCAATCCCTTGAGCGAGGAAGCATCGCTGATGCGTAGTTCCCTGGTTCCCGGAATGTTGAACATGCTGGCTTACAACCTCAATCGCGGAACCGAGAATGTCCGCCTATTCGAGATTGGCGATATATACGAAGCGGCTGGCACTGGTACGACGGAGCGGCGGCGCATCTGTCTAGGCGCAACTGCCGCGGCTGTGCGCAAGGGCCTGCCCCAGGACGAGATATTGGACAAGCGCAAAGGCGAATCCGAAATTGACGTATTCCGCTCGTTCAAAGGTGATATCGAGACCTTGCTCTCGCTCTTTCTTCATAACTCTTTCACTTTCGACGCGCAGACTGCCGAGTACTATCAGACGGGCCGTTCGGCTCGAGCGCTGATCGACGGCGACCCAATTGCGCAATTCGGAGTGCTGTCTTCTGAAGTAGCGGCCGCCCGCAAACTGCGCCAAGAGGTTTTTGTTGCAGAAATCTTCGCGGATCGGCTGTACTCGCGACCGTTGCGAGAAATCCGCTACGCGCCGCTGCCGAAATTCCCGGCAGTCGAACGCGATTGGTCATTTCTGTTCGCGGACGAAATCACCTTCGGCAACATCGAAGTCGCTGTTCATGCGCTGTCGCTCGATGATCTGCGCAGCTTTGAGCCAGTGGAGATTTTCCGAGGCGGCTCGGTTACTTCCGGAAAGTACTCGATTCTCTTGCGCGCTAAATTTCAGTCATTCGAACGTACGCTGCGTGAAGAAGAAGTGAACGACTGGTCAGCCAAGATAGTGGAAGCACTAACCAAGCTTGGCGGAGCACAGAGAGCGTAAAAGCTCTTAACCGCAGAGTACGCCGAAACTATTCCGGAGATCGCGGAGAAACGCACTTCCCTGCTTGCTCGTCAGATTTCTTCGCGATCACTGCGGTTAAAAGCTTTATCGTTCACCTTCGGCACAATCTGGGGCTAAGATATTTTGAGCATGCCCGACTCCGTCAAACTTATTGAATGTCCTCGCGACGCCTGGCAAGGTTTGCAGGGACAGATCCCTGCCGATCTCAAGGTGAATTACCTCAATGCTTTGATCAGCGCCGGATTCAAGCATATCGATGCCGCATCGTTTGTCTCTCCGAATGCCGTTCCGCAGATGGCCGACTCGGAATCCGTGCTCAAGGAACTCGATCCGCCGGACGACGTAGAAATCATCGGCATTGTCGTTAACGAAAAAGGCGCGCAGCGCGCAATTAATACGGAAGTGGTAAGCACGCTTGGCTTCCCATACTCCGTTTCGCCGACTTTCCTGCGAAACAACCAGCGGCAAACCCCGGAAGAGTCGCTGGATCAGATGGAAAAGATCCAAACCAAAGCCGACGAGGCCGGCTTGCAGGTGGTTGTGTATATCTCCATGGCCTTCGGCAACCCCTACGGCGATGCCTGGGACGCGGAGGAGGTCGTGAGCGCGGTGGACATGCTGGAGTCAAGCGGGATCAAAATGATTTCTCTAGCCGATACAGTAGGTCTGGCTTCGGCGGAGCAAATCCGCACGCTGGTTTCCGCTGTTATGGACAAATACAATTATCTCGAAATCGGCGTTCACCTGCACAGCCGGCCTGAACTCGCCGAACAGAAAATCCTTGCTGCTTACGACGCCGGCTGCCGTCGATTTGATTCCGCTATCGGCGGCCTGGGCGGCTGCCCCTTCGCGCAAGACGCGCTGGTGGGAAACATTCCAACTGAGCGGGTTCTGGAAGCCCTGAAGCAGCGCGATGCTGAGCTCTCAAAGCTGAAGTCCCTCGATACTTTGCTGCGAGCTTCCGCGGAGATCGGCGCGAGATATACACAATCACACGCCGCCGATTGACCTCTGTGGAATTTTTCTGTGTAACTCTGCGCCGTCTGTGGTTCAAGCTTTTAAAAACCTCTACCACAGAGAGACACAGAGTTACACAGAGAAAATCTCACAGAGGTTTGAATCCCGCCTTCTTCATTCCCTGCTGCGCTTCCGGATTTTCCATAAACACTTTCCAGATGTACCCAGTCCGCGCGTTCTCTGCCATCACCATCGTGATCCCGACGTCGATTCCGACCACGTCTGTGTCATACCACCCGTTCAGAGGGTTTAGAGCATCGACAAATCCATAGCAACAACACGCCTGGGGGAAGTTGGCACGAATATTTCGCAACACGCGCATGGTGTCTGCAGGGAGAAATGGCAAGGATCCACCCGCAGCGTGCGGCGCGACCGTTCCGTCGATAGGGCCGACTGCAGGTGGACCGCCCCAGACGACGTAGCCATGCTCGGAATCGGAAGCGGTAATCCCCCAGAAATCCTCGTTGTAGTCGGGAAACTGCCGCCGCAGCTCGATGCAAAACCGCCGATGTACCTGCGTTGCAGTCACTGAATTCTGGAAATAGTCTGTGTACTTGTCACGCTTGCCGCGGAAATCAAACCATGCCTGCGAATATTGATGGACAAAAAGCGGCGCAAACGACCCAATGTACCTCATCCCTTCATAGTCAAAAGGAATGCGCTTCCACGCGTCCCAGGCCTCCGGTTTTAAAGGATATGTCGGCGAACCGAGACCAAGCAGGTACATCATCATCATCTCGTTGTAGTAATCCCAGCGATACGGAAGAAATCCGACCTCAGGCAGCCAGCCATGCGAAAGCAGCGAAGTGTCTTCCGACAGCCAGGTCCACTCAACGCGATTGCTGATGGCATGCGCGAGGAGCGTAATATCGGTATCGCGAAAGTGCATGCGACAGGTGAGAAGTCCGCAAAGTAGAATCGCGGTGTCGATAGAGGAGATTTCAGAATCCCAAACCCGCTCGCCGGTATTGATGTTCGCGAAATGATAGAAAAAACCGCGGTGATTAGGCAATTTGTCGTGCAAAAATTTGAGAGTGGTAAGCACGCGAGACCGGGCCTCTGCGCGGGAGATATAGCCGCGCTTGTCGGCGATGCAGAGAGCGGTCAGCCCGAATCCGGTAGCCGCGATGCTGGCAACGATGCCATTGTCGGTGCTGGCTTTACGCGCGTTACAACGATCTTTTACCAGCCCGGTTTCGGGACTCGCCTGTTCCCAAAAATAGCAACACGCCAGGCGTTCGATATCATCGAGTAGCTGGTCGTCTTCAGGCGAAAATGTTGAAGTCTTGGGAGCGAATGGCGATTTTGACGCTGGCTGCCGAGCCGATTGCGCGAGAGATGGAAGAGCGGAACCAAATCGAGCCAGCGCCGCAGCTCCACCCACTTTCAGAAGTTGACGTCTCGACAAACGAGATGCACTTCGCACTTGAAGATGGTAAACGATTCGGCTGTGCGGAAGAGAGATACAGGATTGACTTTGCTGGGACGATTCACATCGTCGATCGCAGCTTCAGCTAGACATGGCTAAGAGGAGACACAAAGTCGCGATTGCTCTTGTGCTCATCAGCGTGGGCGTGGCTGCGGGAGCCTGGGGCGTGCGCTATCTACGGAACCAGACGATCACGCTGCGAGGCGCGGTCATCACCGCAAACAAAGATCCGCGCAAGCAGCTCCCCGTGGCGGGAGTTGAGATCACGGCAACCGACGGCATCTCGGTCCTAAGAACGAGTTCAGACTCTTCAGGGGCGTTCAGAATTTCATTGCGCAAACGTATCTTTCGTGGACACCTGGTCACGTTGCGCTTCCGGCACATGGACTATGAACCGCTGGAAATGATCGTACAGGCTTCTGATCGTATCTACCTGGCGCAGATGGTATCGATTCATCCGGAACAACTTCTCGAACGAAGCCTCGCGACTCAGACGATTAATTCAACCAACATTACGGTGCGCTACTCAATTAAGACCGCGACCGTGGTCAACGTCGGTAGTCTGGTCCAAACGCTCGAGGTGAAAAATATCGGTGACCAGCCATGCAATGAACGACCGCCATGTTCGTCGGACGGAAAATGGAAAGCTGCTGTTAACTCTCTTACTCTCGACGCAGGCGCCGGTAACCAACTCCGGAACCTCCGCGCTTCCTGCATCGCAGGCCCCTGTCCGTTCACTCGCATTGAACCTTCAGATCTGGAGCAGGCCGGACAAACCGTGAAGGTTACGGGCACTGCATGGTCCGACACCGCAACATTCCTAGTTGAAGCCGAAGTCGCGCACCCGATGATCAGTGATCTCGTCCGTACTTCCTATCCCGTGGTCTTTGGAGATGCCTTGAACTTCACCCTTCCGCCTGCGGCGGAAGGTGTAAGCCTGCAAGCCGAGCTTAACGGAGAAAGCATTGTCTTTCCACTCGGTCCGGCACTGCTACTTAGCTGGGCAGACTGTGAAGTACGAGCCAACACAGACCATACGCGCGTATATCGATGCACTCTGAAGCCGGGATACCGCTGGGCACATTCGGCGTGACATCCGTTCCCCATTTGTAAAGCCGTTATCCTGCGAATCCGTCCATACAACGAGCGGCCCCTTGGGAGCATCTTTCGTCGGTTCCCAAGCCGCATCTTGCGTGGAGGTCCCCCAATGAAGTACTCCCGTTCTCATCTTTCCCTGGTCATAGTCTTTCTTAGCCTGCTGCTCGCGGCATCTTCGGCTTCGGCACAGTACCGTGGTTCTTTGCGCGGAACCGTTACCGACCCCTCAGGAGCGGTGGTGTCAGGCGCGACTGTCACTCTCACCGACACCAACACTGGTCGTGCCTTGACGTCCACATCCGATGCCAATGGCATTTACCAATTCAATGCTCTTCCGCCTGCACCGTATCGCCTTACAGCTGAAGCACAAGGGTTCAAACAAAGAGTGCTCGAAAACGTTCAGATCATTCCCGAGCAGCCGAATGCGCTCGATTTGCAACTTGAAGTCGGCCAGACCACAGAGACCGTGACTGTAACCGGCACCACGCAAGCGCTCGACACCGAAACCGCCACCATAAGCGGCACAATCAATAGCAATCAGATTCAGCACATGCCGTCGTTCGGGCGGGATGTACTCCAGCTCACGCAGCTCGCTCCGGGTGTTTTCGGCGACAGGGCTCAAGGAAGCGGAGGCGGCGGACAGAACCTTCCGGGAACACAGGGCCCTGGCGCAACCGGTGGAAACCAGGGAATCTTCCAGACGGAAAACGGTCCGCAGGCTCTAGCAGCCGGCCAGCAATATGAAAACAATGGAATCTCGATCGACGGTATCAGTACGACGAGCGCTGTCTGGGGCGGAACGACCATCATCACGCCTTCAGAAGACTCTGTTGACAACGTAAAGGTAGTCTCGAACGCCTATGACGCTGAAAATGGGCGATTCAGCGGCGCTCAAATCCAGATCACGTCAAAAAGCGGCACCAACAACTTCCACGGCAGCTTGTTCTTTGAGGCCCACAGGCCGGGGCTCGACGCTTACCAGAGATTCAACGGCCAGGGCAACAAGGTCCTGCGCGACGACAGCTTTTTTGATCAGTTGGGTGGGAGTGTTGGCGGGCCCATCTGGAAGAACAAGGTCTTTGCCTTCTTTAACTATGAAACGGTACGCAGTCCTCAGGCGCAGACCAATATCGCAAACGGCTGGTATGACACTCCGTCTTTCGACTCGTCCGCTCCGGCGGGGAGCATTGCCGCGACTTATCTCAGCTTCCCAGGTTCGGCTGTTGTAAATCGCGGCATCAATCCGTCAACATGCACCGACGCCGGCTTCATTGAAGGCGTAAACTGCCGGACCATTGCCGGCCAAGGACTGGATATCGGGTCTCCGCTAACCAGCGGCCTCGGCACTCAGGACTCCACATGGGTGAGCCCGACCAATCCTGGAGTTGGCAACGGATTGGACGGAGTGGCGGATATCGCAAACTACATCACGGCCAGCCAAAGTCATTTCTCTAAAGCCCAATATAACGGGCGCCTCGACGCAAATATTTCCGATATAGACCGCATCGGGTTTGCCATCTATTGGGTTCCCCAAACAACCACTTTCCTGAACGGGCCCGCCCGGCAGTACAACTTTTTCCATCACGACCAAGTCAACGACGCATTCTCCGCGATCTGGAACCATACCTTCTCTTCGAGTTTCCTCAATGAATTCCGCGTGAACGCCGCCGGCTGGCGCTGGAACGAAGTGGAATCAAATCCGCAGTCTCCAGTCGGGTTGCCCACCGACCGCATAGACCAGGAGGGAAGTCTCGTAAATGGCACGGCGATACAGGCATTCGGACCAAATGTAGGCAGCATTCTGAATCAATGGACCTACAGCTATAAAGATGTCGCCACCAAGATCATGGGCAAGCACACGGTCAAGTTTGGCGGCGACATTACCCGCCTTTTTTATCTTCAGAATTGCGCGGGTTGCGGCGTGCCTAGCTACAACTTCTTCAACATCTGGGACTTTCTGAACGACGCTCCACATACCGAGAACGGGGGATTCAATCCCAGCACGGGCTTTCCAACAACCATTCGACAGGATGACCGCGAAAACATCTGGGGCCTATTTGTTCAGGACGATTTCAAGGTACGTCGTAACCTGACGTTGAATCTGGGCTTGCGCTACTCCTATTTTGGCCCTCTATCCGCAAAGCAAGGCAACATGTTGCGAGCGGTGCCGGGCGCCGGTGCAAACTTCCTGACCGACCTCTCAATCCGGAAAGCAAGCTCGTGGAATGCACAGAAGGGGAACTTCGGGCCGCAAGTGGGATTCGCCTGGAGTCCGAGCATGTTCAATGACAAGCTCGTCGTTCGTGGCGGATATGGCTTGAATTACAACCAGGAAGAAATAGCCGTCTCGTCCAACATCGTTAACAACCCGGGTTTGGTGGTATTCCCAACCTTGACCATGTCTACTCCTACGTCACCGAACCCCGGAATCATCTATGCCACGGCATCAGACCCGCACTCGCTGACCAGCTATCCGGCCAATCCGAATACGATCGTGAGCTTTGGTCCGAACGGACTGCCTGTGGGCGCGACGGGCATCAACATTACGCTTTTTCCAAATGATCTCCCCACCATACGCGTTCACCACTATTCGCTCGACACTCAATACGATCTGGGCCATCACTTAGTAGCGACTGTTGGATATATGGGAACGAAATCAGAAAACCTTCTTTTTCATCAACACCCTAATGCCGCAGCCGCGGCAAAAGGTTTTACTTTAAACCCACAAATCGGCGGCGGAGACTTCTGGGACGGCTCAGGCCATGCTAATTACAATGCATTGTTAGCTGAGCTGAAGCATCAGTTCGCCCACAATTTCTCCGCCGACGCGCAATTCACCTGGGCCAAAAGCATGGATACCAGTTCGGGTCCGTATTACGAACAGCCTTACCCCTACAATCCCGACCTCAACTACGGCCCTTCTGACTACAACGTTGGGAAAGCATTCAAGCTGTTCGGCGTTTGGCAGCCAACACTGTTCCCCAACAATCGCTGGCTGGAAAGAGTCGTGGGCGGGTGGACGTTGAGCGGAATTCTCACAATCCACTCCGGGTTCCCGTGGAGCCCGCTTTCCAGCGTGCAGGGCGGCAGCCTCTATTGCGGAACCTGCAACTATTCCTCTATCTTCCCCGTGTATTTAGGCGGAGCGGGATCGAGTACCAGCAACGATGCATTTAAGACAGTAGCAAGATCCAACTTCCCGAACGGCGGGCCCGCTTACTTCAACCCTCCAAATTACACCCCCTACTCCGGAACGACCTTCGGAAACTCCCTTCCGCAACTGGGCATTCGTCGTAATTCATTCACATTGCCTGGGTATAGAGACGTAGATCTGACGTTGGCCAAAGCGTTCGGCCTGCCAACCATGCCTGTTCTGGGTGAAGAGGCGAGAGTCGAGTTCCGCCTAAACGCTTACAACGTTTTCAACAACCTTAATTTCAATCCGCTGGATATTTCGAACAATATCGCCAACGCAAACTTCGGCACGATTACGGGCGCTCTTGCCGGACGCGTAGTCACGCTGGGAGCCCGGTTCAGCTTCTAGCGGAAGTGGGCGTGCTCGATACGCGCACGCCCGTTTCTCTTTCCTGGTTCAGTGAGCTGGTCCTGCACGCTGTCGAGGCGAGTCGCGCCTGAAACCAATTTTGTCCAGCATTGGCTTGATCTCGGGATTGGACATGAACAATTTCCAGATCAGGCCGGTGCGGTAGTTTTCGATCATCACTGTGATAGGCGCCTGATTCAATCCCATGAAAATGGGCGACACCCAATCCTGGCTTAAGTTCACCGCATCTCGCGGCCCATAAACTCCCCAAACGCGATCACCCAGGTCGCGATAAATATGCTTAAACATACGCATTGAAGCTTCTGGTGTATACGGAAAAGAAGACAACGCGCCAGTGAAGGTCATTGTCCCGTCATCCAGATTGCGGGTGGGCTCGTGCGGCATGTAGCCGTCGGCGCCATCGCTCGCGGTCAGGCCCCAGAAATTCGCTCCGTATCCCACATAATGCCCGGGATTATGCCGGCAATACGCCAGATTGATTTCCGCGATGTGGCGGTTGTTCACGAAGTAGTCCGTGAAGCGGTCATGTATGCCGCGCGGATCAAAACTCATATACGAATAGTGAGTGAAGAACAGCGGCCCACCTGAACCAGGGCCGACATCGAGCTTTATGCCGTAATAGGTGTGGCCGTTTGCGTAATCTTTCCCGCCATTCATCTGATTGGCCCAGCCTGAATAGTAGAGATCGGACGGAATCGCATGGGTAGGTGACGCAATCGCCAGCAGATAGATAATCATGCACTCATTGAATCCGGTGATCTGGTGATTGATGTGCCACGACCAGTCAGGCGACCAGTGCCAGTAGAGAGCGCGACTATCGATCGAACGGCGATACCAATCCCATTCGACGCCTTCCCACAAATGCGTGATTCGCTGCACCAGGTCGCGCTCACTCGGATCTGCGCCGTTGAAGTATTGCCTCGCCGTGAGCAGACCTTCCAGCAGAAATGCGGTCTCGACCAGATCGCCACCATCGTCGAACATGTCAAAAACCGGAAGAGTCTTGCCGGTTTCGCCATTCATGAAATGGGACCACGCCCCGTGATAACGAGGCGCTTTCTCGAGGAAGGCGGCAATTTTATTCAGCCGCTCAAGGCCTTGTTCGCGAGTGATGAATCCGCGATTCACTCCGACGATCAGAGCCATGATTTCGAAGCCGCTCGCGCCGGTAGCAACGATGCGGTCATCGCCAGGAATGTTCTCCTTGGCGGTGCCCGAATGGGGGTGTGCCCCCTCCCAGTAGTAACGGAAACAGGCCTCCTGCAGCATCGTGAGCAGTTCGTCGTCATTCATTGGCCGCGTGGTGGCACTCACCTGTTTCGAAAGCGCCGATTGCTGATAGCCACGATCAACCGCAGCCACCTTGTAATATGCAGTGCGCGGCGGCTCACCGAGATAGTCGGCATACCGATTGATGCCCGGCTGCTGAATGCCAATAGGATCGAAAGTTTCTCCGTCGAACGAGCGGTAAACGATGTAATGCTGCAGCTCGGGTGCGGTAACTGGATTCCACGAGATGTCAACGTGGCGCTCGTACGCCCGCGCAACCACGTTTTCCGGAACGGAAAGACTCGTTGCATTTGAAGTTGCGGGTGACGCTGTAGTTGACTTGTCGATTTTGACGTCATCCAGGACCATCGTGTGCTGCTGATCGTCGCTCGCAGACTGAGAGAACGTAAGACGGACAGCGCGATCTCGCTCAAACGATTGAACCGATTCCGTCGTGAAAATGACGAGCGGAATGGCCACCTGTGTCCACTTGCGCGCAGGAATATCGGAGACGAATTTACCGAGTTCTACTGGCGCAGAGAAATTCTGATTTACGTCGGAGAGGCGCACGCGCGGCAAGGCCCCGCCCGTAATTTCCTGCTCCGAATAACACCAGAAAAAGACCGTATCGCCATCGAACTTCATTTCGCGATTTCTAAAATTCATGGCATGGATGCTCGCTTCCCATCCTCCGCCAGATACGGAGCGCCAGTTCAAACGAACAGCATTGGGCGGGGTGAAGAAGCGAGTGCTGCTTACCGGAAGCTTGCCATGGCGAAGTTCCAAAGTTGACGGCGCGGAGGCCCGGCCATCGCTGTAGTAGTAGCCATCCGTCTCCAGGCTGTTGTCGAAAATGACGTGGCGGTAGTACTCGGTATCAGCGAGCGACCACGGAGTAAAAACGCCGATACAAAGCAGCCAACAACAAACGGATATCAGTACGGAACGCTGCGAACCAGTCATGCGCACACTGCTACTGTCCGAACGACACGTTCAACCCGGTCGTCAGGATCATGTCATTCTGCCGCTTCCCGAGCGGTGGGTTGCTCACGTAGACGTCCGAGAACGAGTTTTGCCAGCCGAATACCTTCGTGATCTTGGTTACTGTGGCGAGATTGAACGTGCCACGGTAGTCGCCGAGGCTGTTCAAGTCCGGAAAGAAATATAGAGTTTCGTTCAGCACCGTGCTTTTCCTGATCTTGTGCATCAGTTCTTCGCCCAGCGTAAGCGCAACCAGGTTGCGGCTCAGCGTGTCGTACGATTCATGCGTGTAGTTCAGGCCGCCGAGGAAATCGAGCGTCGTATTGTCGTTTTTAATTGCGTGGTAGCCGAGACCACCGCCGAAAACCGATCGCAGGTTCAAGCTCTGTAGCGCGTCCGCAAAAAAGTCTGCCGATCCGAAGCCGAAGAGCTTCGAATCGAAGTCGCGGTCATAGCGTGTTCCTCCGGCGGCCGTGTTCGCCGTTGTATCGGCCGTGCGGGTCGTGACCGGCGGGACGGTCGCGCTAACAGTGGTGAGGGTGCTTCTGGCATAAACCGTGTTCGCGTACAGGCCGAGCTTGTCCTTTAATGTCTGTCGGGCAGCGAGAAATCCGAAAGCCAGATTCGAGGTCTCGCTATTGCCACGGGTCAGAGAATAACCAGCGTTCACGCCGCCCGTCCAGTCCTGAAAGAGCGAAGGATGCTCGAGTTTCGCGTAATCCGATTCCTGCGAGAGCGCCTTCACGCCGGTAATGGGCGCGGCCACCTGCCCTGAACTGGTCGCGACCTCGAGATTGCCGTCTGAAGTCGAAACCGTGCCAACGGCGGCACTCCCATTCGGCAACTCGACATGCAGCGGCTTGTCGCTGGTAATTCCCTGCACCGCGCTCCAGTTGACATTGACGTCGCCAAGGTCGGCAGTGTGGAGCACCAGCGTCTTGCCGTCCGATTTGGTGATGGTGCCAGTGAGGCGGTCTCCATTTTTAAGCGACACCTGGTCGGCTATCGCGAGTTGAGCGGCAAAGAAAATGGCCAACGCCACAAACGTTCTGAATCGGCGCACAAAGCCTCCTGATAGGACTTCGAATGATCTGGGATTAGTAGCTGCTCACGACGAAGAGGTTGTACTCTGAGCGGGGCTCGCGTACTCACCGACTCTAAAAGAGAGTGGCAAGAAGCGCAACAACAGTGGCTGGCTAGTGACGATCAGGCGGCTTCGGCCAGTGGCTGAGGCTCTTCTGCTTTGAAGTTCCAGTTGCCTGGCCCGCACCAGTGTTCCTGCAAAGGGAGCGGCAGGCGACTGTATCCGGTCGCGATGACGCCGCTGCACGGCCGTTGCGTGTGGCATTCCGGACACTCGAAGAATTCCCCGATCGGCTGGTCAGGGCTGATGCCGAGCCGATAAGCGCCGTGCTGCCGGCACTCGACCTCAAGAAAAATTACCTTGCGATATCCGCTGTTGACCAGGCCGGCTCCCAATTCTTCAAGCGTGACTTTCATGTGCTCTGTTCCTTTCTGGGAATATGGTGAGGAACAGAACGGGAGCGTTACAGATTTTCAGCCGGCTATTTCAGATGTTTGTTCACGGCCTTGGTCATTTGGAACATGTCGAGCTTCTTGCCGCCGAAGATCGGCTGCAACTTCTCGTCAGCGAGAATCTCGCGCTTGTTGGCGGGATTCTGCAGCTTGTTCTTCTTGATGTGCGCCCAGATCTTCTTGGTGACTTCGCTGCGTGGGAGCGGCTCTGCACCGACGATTTTCGCCAGGTGCTCAGAGGGCTGCATGGGCTTCATGAATGCGCTGTTGGCCTTACCTTTTGCGGCTGCTTTGGGCATTTCGTTCTCCTGTGTAATCCGATGATCTGCGAATGCTTCAGGTTGGGAGGATACACAATTTTTGCGGTTTGAGCATCTGGGGAGGGCCGAGGAAGTCCGGCGTGTTCTGCTGCTGCTTTCGATGCAGTATTCCGCGAACTTCTTCGCCACTTGAAACTTGGTGGGCAGTGCAGGACTCGAACCTGCGACCTCCTGCTTGTAAGGCAGGCGCTCTAACCAGCTGAGCTAACCGCCCGGAGAGCTGTCGCAATCAGCCGTCACCTTCAGCGAAGAACAACTGCGAAGGCAATGCGAACTGCTGATGTGCGGGCTTGTTCGCAGTATATTGGCCGCTCGGAAGCGGGGTCAAACCGAACTACTTACCCGCCCGAACCGCTCCTACGCCGCGGAATTGGCTGAACAGGCTTTCGGCGTTCTTGTGGTAAATCTTTTCGAGCACCGGATCAGGCAAGTCGAGCCCGGAAATTTTCCAGCGCCCCTGCCCCGGGTATCCCCAGTAGTCGAAGTACTCATCGTTGGTTTCAAGCCAGCGGAAGTGGTTGCGGTACATGGCTTCATCCACGCCGTTGTCGGTGCCGAACATGATGCGGTCCTGATACTTGAGAAAAAACTCGCGCGCGCGGCGCGGCTGGCGGCCAAGTTCGGCCTCGCGGGCTCCGAATTCGACCATCACGTTCGGCAATGTGTCGAGCAGGTGCGAAACGTAGTCGAGGTTCTCGGGCCAGTTCGCCATGTGCAGCGCAACAAACGTCGTATGCGGATGCTTCGCGAACATGCGGTCGCGCTGTGCGAGCACCGCCTCTTTGGTTGGAAACTGCGGGCCGTAGAAGCTCCAGTCAGGATGCGAGATCAGCTCTTCATAGCGTTCATTGGTGTTGTCGATGGGATGGAAAAAAGCTTCCGGGTCGGTGCTGTGAATGGAAACCGGAATTCCAAGCCGGCCCGCTTCTTCCCAGATAGGATCGAGGCGCGGGTCATCAATCGGAATGAGTTTGCCAGACTTGTCGCGATCAGTAAGGCCCAGATCTTTTAACTGCTTCAGCCCGCGCGCACCACGGCTCACGGCATCGTCGAGCTGCGCGACCATCTCCTGACTGAAGTTCGGATCATCAATCTTGCTGAAATCGATCTGCGAAAAAACCATGAAGCGCCCTGGATAGGGCTTCACCATTTCGTCGATGACGTGTTGCAGCTTGTCGCCCCACATGCCGGTGAGGATCACGAGCGTGCGGACGTTCGTGTTGTTCATGACCTGCACTATGCGCTCGGGCGGCATGTGCTCGTCGATTCCCATGGCGTCATTCGCGTGATTGTGAACGTCGATGACGTAATACTTGGCGCGATCGATGTTATGCGCGGGCGCGTGCAGCATTGAGACGGGATGGAAATCGCGCAGCAGAAGTGTTTTCTTCTGCTCGGCATCGGGCGCGGCCTGGTATCCAAGCTGCGGCTGGGCTTGCTGGCTGAGCACGCGAATGGCCGGCCAGAGTGCGATTGCTCCGAGCAGCGGAACCGCAAATTTCATTTTTAAGTTCATCTTTTTCAGTCCCCCGAACTTCCGCGATCCCCCGAGTTCACCTTCGCGAGCTTCGTTTTATCCAGATTTCAAGTTGACAAGCTGGAAAATGGAAAGTAAAAGTAATCGTTCGCAATATACCGCAACTCGCAATCCATGTCGCAGCAAAATCCCCGTCGAGCTCGACAGCTTTGAACACGCGAATGAAACTCCTCCTCGCAGCAGGTACTTTCCTTTTTGCAATATCCATGCGCGTGGCGGCGCAGAATGCATCACCGCAGATAGAAGTTTCAGACGTTCAGGTGCAGGCCAGCCAGCAAGACGGATCGTTCACGATCAAAGAAAAAAATGGGCCGGTCGAACTGAAAGCCGGCTGCGCGGCGAACATCGATGGCCGGTGGATACACTCGAGCGACTACTCTGCGCACAAAATTTCATCGCCAAGTTCCGGGAAGTCTGACGAACTGACGATTCGCAATCACGGTCTTGCGGGCGCGCCCGAGCTTATTTGTTCCCTGCGTGCGAACGCGGAACCTTCTTACCTCGAAATCGGGGCGTCGGTGCGAAACACGACTTCGAACCAGCTCGCAGTGAAGGGCCTGCGGGTAATCGACATCCGGAATGGCGAGCAACTCACCTTGGGCGGCCCCGAAACTGCCGATCGCATTCTCCCCGATAGCTTCAGCGAGGACCGCCCGGCAGTGGCGATTCACGATTTCGGCGACGATCCGAGTGGCTTATATCGTGGGGTCGGAAGCCTGCTCATCTATAACCGCGAAAGTAAACAGAGTCTGTTCATTGGCGCGCTCAGTTCAGAACGCTGGCTGACGGTGCTTCGCTTGCACGCAGATTCAGCCAAGAAGATTCAAAGCTACGAAGTTGAATCGACGGGCACGACCGAGCTTGAACTTGAGAACTCGCTGCGAAGTTCTCCGCCCGAAGATCGCATTGAACTCAGCCTGCCGGTCGCTCCCGGCAAGAGCATCGAAGCGGAAAAGGTGCTGGTTGCGATGGGTCCCGACTACCACGCCCAGCTCGAAAGCTACGGCAGAATCATTCGCGATCTCCATCATGCGCGTGTCATCTCTCCGACGCTGATCGGATGGTGGAGTTGGACGGCCTACTACTTCGGCTTGAACGAGGGTCTGGCGCTCACCAACGCCAAGTGGCTGGCACAGAATTTAAAAGACCTGGGCTACACCTATTTTCACATCGATGAAGGCTACCAATATGCACGCGGCGAGTACACCACGCCGAACAAGACCAACTTCCCTGATGGACTGGAGAAGTTCGAGTCAAAAGTTCAGCATCTCGGATTGACTCCCGGGATTTGGACTGCGCCCTTCGAGGTGTCCGAGCGCTCGTGGGTATATCAAAATCACAAAGACTGGCTGATTCACAACAAGAGTGGACAACCCATTCACGCGGGATTCGTGATTGGCTCGAAGAAGCAGGACCAGTTGTATATGCTGGATGCAACCAATCCGGGCGCGCAGGGCTATCTTCGGCAAACCTACCGCACACTGGCGCATGACTGGGGCATCCGTTACATCAAGCTCGACTTCATGGATGACTCGGCAATCGAAGGCCGCTATTTCCGCCCGAATACGACGGCGATGGAAGCGCAGCGAATCGGCCTGAAAGTGATTCGTGACGCCGTAGGCGAAGAGGTGCTTCTCGATAAAGATGGCAGTGTCATGCTGAATCCGGTGGGCATTGTCGATACTGGACGCATCTCGCAGGATACCGGGCACACATTTGAATCGAGCCACGACGCAGCGACCGGCGTGGCTGCACGCTACTACATGCACCGGAATTTTTACGTTGGCGATCCGGATGCTTTCTCGGTCTCCCGCCAGACGATCGATGAACAAAAGTGGCACGGCGGCACGCGGCCACTCACCATCGACGAAGCTCGCGTTTCCATCGCTCTCTCTGCGGTTTCTGGGGGCATGTTCGAGATCGGCGACGACCTGCCAATCTTGTTCGAAGATGCCGACCGCATGGCACTGGTGCGCAACCGCGATCTACTTGACATGGCGAAACTGGGGGAGGCTTCCAAGCCGGTTGACCTGATGAGTTATGCGCCTGAAGATGAATTGCCGAGCGTCTTCCTGCTGCACCAGAGCAAACGCCAGTCCATCTTGACCGTCTTCAATTGGACCGAGAAGCCGCGCGACCATCGACTCACTCTGTCTGAACTCGGGCTGCCTTCCGCCAACAAGCCGGTCGATGTTTTGGAAACGGGCATCGCGGTTCAGGAAAACGAAGGGTCGATTTCGTTTAGTTTGGCGCCGCATTCCGTGCTGATGCTCAAGTTTCTGGATGATTCTGTCCCTGCAGCCCCGCCGAAGGTGGTCGCAAATATTCCCGAGAACGTGCAGATTGGCGTCTCGCAAGAGTTCTCGGCGCACACCGACGGCGAAAGTGCGCCTGCCGTCGAGTACCGCTGGGACTTTGGCGACGGCACGAGCGCCACCGGAAAAACCGTTCACCACACTTTCACTCATCGCGGAACGTTTACCGTCAAGCTAGTTGCAGATGGAATCGACGAGCTTCGCTTCGAAAAGGAATTTCATGTTTCAGCCGAGGGCAACTTCAGTACCACATTTGATCCGAAGCGCATTGAGCGACTGTCAGCGCCGGAGCGGTGACGTCGCGCCTG
This sequence comes from Terriglobales bacterium, assembly GCA_036770325.1. Classification (GTDB taxonomy): domain Bacteria; phylum Acidobacteriota; class Terriglobia; order Terriglobales; family Acidobacteriaceae; genus Gp1-AA145. The sequence continues at coordinate 286 of DAIPJJ010000069.1, read as the reverse complement.
CAGTCAGTCTGGGGTGAAGCATTCCCTCGCCGTGAGTCAGCCATCTGAGTCCGCCGCCAGCACAGCAGAAACTAGCGGCTCAACATCGAACGCGCGAGCCATTTTGACACGCTCTCTACCCACTGCTAACATCGAAACTCTAGCCGCAAGGCTGCTGGTTCCGGAGGGCCTTGCAATTCGCGCAGGAATTCTTGCCCGGAGTATAGGGTCCCCGTCGTCTAGCCCGGCCTAGGACATCGCCCTTTCACGGCGGTAACACGGGTTCAAATCCCGTCGGGGACGCCAA